>CAZRXT010000067.1:5217-10092 GCA_964604035.1 uncultured Prolixibacteraceae bacterium
AAGCATGAGTATCCAAAACGACGAAATGACTCCATTGATTATTATACAACAATTTGCCATGGCGATTTAAATATGCAGAATATCTTGCTCGATCAGGATATGAATGTCTATCTGATAGACTTTTCAGAGACTAAACCGCGTTCTGTTATTTCAGATTTTGCACGCCTCGAAGCCATTTTCATTGTTGAACGAACCCCAATAGAATCAGATGCTGATTTGAAAGCGGCAATTGAATTTGCAGCCAAGTTTTATTCTATTGATAAGCTAGATCAAAGGCCTGAAAATAATTACAATGGCTTAGGTAAAGATGTTGTGGATAAGAATGTTGCCTTAACCCTTAAAATGAGGGAATATGCCATTCATAGTGTAGGCGGCAATGCAAGTATCGTTCCTTATTACATGGCTATGCTCGAGTGGGTACTTCCGGTTGTTTGCTATTCAAGTGTTCCTGTGGTGCACAAACGTTTTTCGATGATAGTCGCTGGTTTCCTTTGTGATAGAGTGATGAAGCTTATGTTCGAATAATTTATTGTGGTTTGTGATGAATCTTTCTGCTATATTGGTTGACTTTAATATCTTTTTTTTGGACATTTAGTTAAGAAAAATAAATGATGAAGTATATAAAAGTTTTTTTTATTGTTCTGTTATCTGTAGTTGGTCTACAGTTATATAGCCAAGAGTTGGAACAGCCAACTGTTGAAGAAGAGTCTGATTGGTCATTCGGCGCGAATGCAGGGTTTAGCAATAAGTACCTGTGGCGCGGTATGGTTTTTAACAATGGACTGGTGTTTCAACCAGAGGTCTTTGTTGGCTGGCGTGACTTTTCGATTAACCTTTGGAGTAATACCACTCTGTATGATAAAGATGGAATTAATGCTCATGAGATAGATATCACATTAGATTATTATCATTCTTTTACATCTCTCGATTTCGAAACATATTTTAGCTACTATAATTATATCGATCAAGAAGAAGAGCCCAATACGTTAGAGTGGAATGTCAGTGCTTTTTATCCAGTTGGAGATTTCACTTTGTCGTCGGGCTTAAATGTAGATATACTTGAAAAAAGAGGAGCTTCTTACCTCGAAGTTGCTTTAGATTATGAACGTGAGTTGAATGAAAAGTTCACCGTGTCGGGTAAAATCTTAGCTGGTTTAGGTTCCGAAAAATTCAATGCATATAATTTAGATATAGCAAAAGGTGCATTAAATTTGGTTGGAGGCAACGTTGGCTTTTCTTACAATTTCTTGGCCGATTTTTATGCAGATGTAAATTTCTATCAGAATTTATTTGTCGATAAAGAGCTAAAAAACAGCGATATCGTTAAGGGTGTTAGCTCTAATGCTTTTGAATTAATTTTGCGAAAAGAGTTTTAATATGATTAGAACAACCCGTGATCAATTGGCCATTATACTTGGTATATTTTGTATCACGGTATTTTTTGGGCTATACCAGGTTAAGAAATCGGATGAATTCAAAATTAACCTGCTTATAACTGAAAAAAAATCAGAGAAAGCTAATATCCTCGAAAAGACTATAAAATTTAAGGCCGAAAATCTGATTGCTTATACCAGCGATTATACCTATTGGGATGAGATGGTGTACTTTATCAAAAATCCTGATATTAAATGGGCTACGGAAAATATCGATGCATCAATGAGTACTTATGGTGTTGATTATGTCTGGATATTTAATGCTGATTTTTCACCTGTATATTCGATTACCCGTGAGGCGATTGAACCTTTTGAACTTCCATTTGACGATGGCACATTAAGACTCATTTCAAATTTGAGTAGCACGCAACATTTCTTTATACGAAAGGGATCCCACATCATTGAAATTTGTGAAGCTTCAGTTCATCCTTCAAATGATCCGGAAAGGAAAACCGAACCTCAAGGGTATTTTTTTGCTGGCAGGTTGTGGTCCGATTTCTATTTGAGCGAAATAAGCTCTTTTACTGAAAGTACTGTATCTCTTGTTTTTCCCGATCATAGTGGTGCTTTTTCAAAAGTCACTCTTCTTGGAGATTTTCAGATTGACAATTTCATTGAATTGAAAGGGTTTGATAAAAAGCCGCTTGTTCGTGTTAATTCAATTTACGAATTTGATGTTGCGCATGAGTTGTTTATCAAAATGCAACGGAGATCCCTTCATGCGATTTTTATTTATATCTTTTTTATATCCGTTTTTCTTTTTTATTTCATTATGAGGATTTTTTATCCGTTAGGACTGATGTCGAAAAGTCTGAAAAATGGGAACTCTGAGCCGTTGCGTAAGATATTTCACCGTAATGACGAGTTTGGGCAGTTAGCTCTTCTAATAAATAATTTTTTCATCCAAAAGAATAAGCTTGTTGCTGAGATTAATGAGCGCAAAGAATCGGAAGATTTGCTTCGTAAACTGATTAGCGCAATTGAGCAAAATCCTGCAACTATAATAATTACCGGACTTGACGGAAAGATTGAATATGTAAATCCCAAGTTCACAGCAGTTTCGGGTTATACCCTGCATGAGGTTCTGGGTAAAAACCCCCGCTTTCTGAAGTCGGGCAAAACTTCGGCTTCTCAATACCTAGATATGTGGCATACTATTAGCCGAGGGAATGTTTGGAGGGGTGAGTTCGATAATAAAACTAAAAGCGGCGAAGTCTATTATGAGTCGGTTGTGGTTTCGCCCATTTTTGATGAAGTTGGAAAGATTACAAACTTCATGGCTATAAATGAAGATGTTACGTTGAAAAAGAGAGATGCGGCAATCCGTAATATCATTTACAAAATTGCACAAGCGGGAACAGTGGCACGCAATCTTTTCGAATTAATCGACAATATTAAGCTTTATTTGAGCGAACTTATTGATGTAACAAATTTCTATGTTGCTTTGTACGACGATCGTTCGGATACCTTTTTGTTGCCTCATTTTCAGGATGAAAAAGATTATTTCACCTCTTTTGTTGCTGGGAAAACTCTGACTGCTTATGTTTTGCACAACAAAAAGGCGTTGATGGTAAATAGAGGGCAGATAAAGGAACTTGTTGATTTAGGTGAAATTGAAATGGTAGGCGAGAGTGCCAGCATTTGGCTTGGTGTTCCTCTAATCATTGACGATAAGGCAATTGGAGCTTTTGTTGTTCAAAGCTACGACGATCAGAATGCCTTTACCGAAAAAGATTTGGCTATGTTAGAGTTCGTTTCTCATGAAATTAGCCATACTATTCAGCGCATTAAGGCTGAGGGTGATATGAAGGCTGCTCTTGCAAAGGCCGAACTTAGCGATAAATTGAAATCATCTTTCCTTGCAAACATGAGCCACGAAATCAGAACTCCTTTAAATTGTATTTTGGGCTTTACAAAGTTGTTGAATGAGAGTGAAATTGATCAGGATAAACGCTTTGCATATTCAAAAATTATTAAAACTAATGGTGATCAACTCTTATCGATTATTAATAATCTTCTCGACTTTTCGATGATTGAAACTGGCCAAATTAAAATGAACAAAAAACGTTTTGTGATCGAAAAAATCTTCTTCGATATTGAAAAAGAGTTTCATCATGAGGCAATTGACCGTTCTTTAGTTTTAACAGTATCATTGCCCGATGCTCATTCTGAAACCTACATTGAAAGTGATTTGACCAGGGTTCGTCAGGTATTGAGAAATCTTGTTGGCAACGCTTTGAAATTTACAAAAAGAGGCGAAGTTGATTTTGGATTTAAGCATGTTGAAAATGGAATAGAAATCTTTGTGAAGGATACCGGAATTGGAATTGCTTATGATTTTAGGCAATATGTTTTCGATAGTTTTCAGCAAGCCGATAAAACTCATTCGCGCAAATATGGTGGAAATGGCTTAGGTTTAGCTATTTCAAAAAAGATTGTTGATATTTTGGGTGGTAAAATCAGGTTTGAATCGCAACTTGGGAAAGGATCAACTTTCTATGTGTTTATTCCTTTTGAAGTTGAAAATAATCAAGATACTCATCTCGACTAATTCGAAAAAGGTGTTTGTTGCATCATTTATTTTTCGAAAGTTTCTTTAATACAATAATATAAGTCCATATTCTCAACAAAAATCTTCATTGGCTGTTCTATGTAAAAAATAGTTAAGTATGAAGAAAAATATGGGTTCGATAGACAAAATAATCAGAATGTTGATTGCTGTCTTGTTAGTTGTGTTGTATATAGCAAATGTTTTTCCTGAAACATGGGATGTAGTAGCATTAGTGTTGGCTCTTATTTTGGTGGCTACGAGTCTAATTGGTTCATGTCCACTTTATTTGCCTTTTGGTATTGATACAACTATTTGTTGTAAGAAAAAGGAATAGTAAAGTTCTTTGCTTCATCCATTTGCGAAAAATCGAATTGTTTGGGTTGGAGCTATAAAAAGAAAGGCTCCTCTTGTTAAACCGAGAGGAGCCTTTTATTTTCTTGTGTACACACAAAGTGCTTATTTTCTTTTATTTCTGATTTTTGATTTTTGTCTTTTGTTCTTCAACCTGAGCATCAACAACTGCAATTGTTATCATGTTCAGAATATCGTTTACCGAACTTTCAACATTCAAAATGTGAATTGGTTTGTTTAACCCCATTTGGATAGGTCCAATGGTTTCGCACATTCCAATTTCGAGCATCAATTTGTAAGCAATGTTTGCCGAATTGAGGTTCGGGAAAATCAAGGTGTTCACGTTCTTTCCATCGATTTTTGAGAACGGAAATTTTTCGTGCCTCAACTCTTTATCCAACGCAAAATTTACCTGCATTTCGCCATCAATCATTATTTCAGGATGATTGGCATGCAAATATTCAACAGTTTGATGAACAATAGCAGAGCTTCCTTCCTGGCGTTCGCCAAAGTTTGAATACGAAAGCATTGCCATAACAG
>CAZRXT010000068.1:0-10083 GCA_964604035.1 uncultured Prolixibacteraceae bacterium
GGCTGCAAAGAAATACCCTTTTTTTTTATCTGCCAAATCTTTTGTGAGGTTTTTTGAAGTTTTTTGTTAATCCGCTTGAGATCAGCAATAGAAAATTTAGATTGTAGGTTATGGTATATATAGTACATGGTTTCGAAGCCAATCATTGTCAAAAAAATCAACAACTCTAGGTTCGTCGTAAATCGATATAGTCCATATACGTTGAAATAATCACCGTCTCATGTAACGAAAGCCCAGATAAGGATTATACTCGGTTTGCATAAGGAAGTTGCGGTTGGTTATTCGGCAATAAATAGCATCGTTACTCCAGCTTCCTCCCCTATTTGAACGAATTGGAGAACCAGTTACCCATATAGGATCATGACTATCGCCATTACGTTTATAGTATTCTTTGTTATATTTATCGTAACACCATTCCCAAACATTGCCACACATATCGTAAATGCCTAGTTGGTTCGGCTTCAAGCGGCCTCCAATATGGTATTCGCCCCGAGAGTTATCTACAAACCAACCTAACTGATACATTTCATTTCCTCCAGCAAAACGATACTCATAATCGTAATCCTTTTTTTGCCAATCGGTATAATAACGAATTGCATATACACCACCTTTAGCTGCATATTCCCATTCGGCTTCGCTTAGTAATCGGCCACCTAACTCGGCACAAAACATTTGGGCACCGTCCCAAGTAACATTCACAACAGGAAAATCATCATAACCATCCTGAATAAAACACTCTTGATTTACTTTATCCCATTTAATTCTGGATTGTGGTGCATTGTAGTCAATAATTTTTATGCCATCAATCATTCCATCGGCATCGCACTGAAAAACATTGAGAAAAACAACGAAAGGATAATTTGTTATTTCGAATTTGCTGCACAGAAAGCTTGAAACATCAATAGGAGTTGCTGGTCGTTCATCTTCATCAAATTCGTTATTGCCAATTTTGAATTTTCCTCCTTCTACTCTTACCATATCTAACCAAATTTCTTTTTGATCTTTATAAAAGACCTTGAAAATGATTTCTTCATGAAGATCCAACCTCTCATTAACCATTTGTTTTTCGAACAATTCCTTACTCAACTCGTTGAATGGCAATTGAGGAACGACCTTTGCCGGATCAAAAACTTCGACTAAAACAGTGTCGGTCAACAATAAGACTGTAGAATCGAGAAAATAATTAGAATACCCCGTGAAATATGGAATTGAATCTTTCATTCTCCAAGGAATACCTTCCAACACTCCGTTAAGAATGTTTTCTGCATCGAGAAGATCGCGGGTTGTATCGGCAAGAATTTCCATTCGCGACAAATATTTTGACGAAATGGATTGCAATGAATCTATGGACAAAGAGTCGGGCACAGAAATTTTGCTGGACAAAGAGTCTTTCATCGAAAGCGAATCGCTAACAAGAAACGTACTTTTCAACGAATCGGGAATTACGGGGAAAAGGGTATTTACAAACTCTTTCTGAAATAAAAAACCCTTTACAATTAGAAAAGTATCGAGAGTTGGTGGTTTCTCGTTGATCAACTCAACATCGACAATCAATTCGCCCGAGACGTAATTCATTTCATTATAAATGGGGATTGAATCGTCGACGATGCAAACCCTATCGCGCAGGTTATCCCAAACCTTTACAATTGTATCAAGGTTAACTCCTTTGGAGGAAGGTGTTTTCACATAATTCTTACCCGATTGATCAAAGTATGGCTGATAATCAACATATCGAGGTTGTTTTTCTTGTGTTTTGCATCCAACAAGTGCAATAGAGAGAAAACCAATGCAAGCAATAAATCTCAAAGTGTCCATAGAAAACTTTAAACGTTATAGTTCAAAGATAAGTCTACAAACCGATGAATAAAAACTTTCGGACCCGATTTACTTCGAATTGGTTTAAGGCAGCCGTTCCATTTTCTTATGTCAATTCTTAAACCGGTCTACAAGTTCAAGAAGCCTTGCTGCCTGATTCTGCAACTCGGAAGCAAAGCTGTCAATATTCACAGCATGCTGAGTATTACTTAAGGTTACAGATTTGAGATTGCTTACCGAGCTTGATATACTTGAAACACTGTTGTGCTGAACTTTGGAATACTGGTGCAAATCGGAAACAATTTTAGAATACTCTCCTATCTGCGAAAAAGTTTCATTTAAAGTTTCTCCGGCTTCAAGACTATTTTGGCTAGTTATTTTTGCTAGTTCAATAATTTCGAGTGCCGCAAGTTTGCTATGATCAGCTAACTTCCTTACCTCGTTTGCAACAACAGCAAAACCACGACCAGCATCTCCTGCCCGAGCAGCCTCAACGGCAGCATTTAATGCTAAAATATTTGTCTGAAAAGCAAGATCTTCAATAATATGAATCTTATTGGAAATGTCGGCCATTGATTGAACTGAAATTTGAAATTTTTCTGAACTAAGAGTGACATTTCTGTTTGTGTTATTAGAAAGCTCTTGGGCAACCTGAGAACTTTTAGCACTCTGATTAATGAAGGTTGACAATTCGCTAATTGAACTCTCGACATTTACACTTGTATTTTGTTGCTGATCGGCAACTTCAATCAGCTCGCGAGAGCTTGAACTGAGGGCTCCTGCAGTACCAGAAAGAAGTACGGCTCCTTCCGAAACACTTTTGACCATTGATCGTAAATGGGCGGCCATCTCGTTGAGTGATTCTGCTAACAGCCCTATTTCGTCTTCGCTATTAATCTTGATACTATTCGAAAGTTTCCCTTTCCCTATTTCTTCAGCAAACTGAATACATTGCTTTAATGGTTTTTCAATTCGCATTGTAAGTAAATAGACAATTGCGCCCAATATAAACAACCCTATTATACAAATTATGAATGAAATAGTCATTGTAGAGTTGACCGTTGCCAATACTGATTTTTTAGGAATTTGAAGAACCAAAGACCATGGTGTAGAGCTTTTGGTGAGAAGAATTGGTGCTGTTGCGATAAAACATTTTTCGCCGTTTATCTCTTTTTCAATCAAACTCAATTGACCGTTTAAAATAGATGATGAAATTTCTGTAATATTTGGAAAAACTTCATCGATATATTTCATCTTAAGGTTTTTATCGGGATGAGCTACAATAATGCCTTGGTTTGAAATCACCATTGCTTTTGTACCAACATAAGGAATAAGCTGCTCTACAAAAGGAGTTAACCGATCAAGTGAAAAATCGATGCCAGTCAAGCCTATAAAATTCTGCCGATCGTCAAAAATTGGAGTACATACACTCGACATCAAAAATTGAGTTGGATCTGTGCCATAAGTGTCGTAGTAGGGTTCACTAAACTCAACAATCTTTGATTTTTTCAACTTATAATAATCAGACTCAATATCTTCTTTTTCGGTATTTAATCGCTCGGAAATAAAATTCTCCTGTCCCTTTAATGTTACAAGTGTGTGACGTTCTCTCCCATTGGTTTTCGTCCATTTCGGATCAATCGCATTTAACTCCATATTGACCCAAACAGCCAGAATATCGTGATTTCCTTTTGCCACATTTTCAAGCATCAATTTATAGAATTTGCTATCGAGGGCGTTCCCATTTTTCCAATTCGACTGAAAAGCAAAACTCATTCCTCGAGAAAGGTTCATATCTACATTCAAATCAGCAATAGCCATATTTGCATATTCTTTAGCTAAATTCTCAGTTAGAAAACGAGCTCTTGACACTGAGTCTGAACGAAACCGAACAATTACAATTGTAACTATGGATGCATAAAGAATAAAGGAAGAGATGATCAGCAAAAAAGTAAAACGGAAACGGATTCCTTGAAATAGGTTAACTTTCTCAAGCTGCTTTTTTTGTCCCATGTTTAGGTTTTTTTATCAAAAAAAATAATTGTGCTGGATAAAAATATCACATTCGACAATCTTTTCGTGAAAAAAACAACAAAAGGTCTTAAATACTAATATAAATGCATGAAAGAAGTTGATAAATGTAAGTTAGTAAGATCTTAACTCTACATTTAGCCCAAGAACTTACAAAGTATCGCAATTGATATGAATTGAAGAATAAAAATTACACCAGCAACTTTACTTTCAGTTTTGATGTCAAGAAGTTCGAATAATGAAGCGATAGATGCCGAAACAACAAACCACATAGCACTATTTCTCAACGGAATGTCGTTGAAAATCCAAGTCCACATACCGGTATTCATAGCAACAGTTTCCAATGCAAAATCGAAAAGCACAATTACAACTCCTACGATAACAGGAGTAAACTTGCGCAATGAAGGAATTGAACGAATAAGATGAACCGCCCCATAAACCAGAAGCAACCAGTAAAATCCGATAACTACAGGAGTGTTAAATATTTTGAGAAATAATGTTTCGCCATAAACAAACTCACCAAACAAAATTCCAGTATTGGCTCCAAAAGCTTCAATAAGAAAAGAAAACAACGCTACACCCGAAAAAAACAGAATATGCAATTTATCCCAAGGTTTATGGAATAAAAATAGTATAATCAGGTTTATCATTATCGAAACCGGAATAAGCAATTCGAAGAAATGCCTGCTTTGCGGAGTTAAAATACCAACAAGTTGAATAACAGAGTATGCTATCAAAAAAAGAATCGAAAACCGTACTGATTTTTCGACTGGACAAGTAATTTTAATTCCCATTGGTTTAGATAATTACAACAATTAAAGAAAGTTACGATTGCAAATAGCGTTTGAAAATAAAAGGGACAATCACCCCAAGGATAATTCCGGCTAAAACTTCAGTCCTACTATGACCCAGCAACTCTTTAAGTTTTTCAGTTTTGAACTTTTTTTCAAAAGATGCATTGAAAAATTCAGTAAGCTGATTGAGAATACCTGCATGTTCACCAGCCTCTTTTCGAACACCTGTAGCGTCGTACATTACAATAATTGCAAACACAACACATATTGGAAAGGCAACACCACTGGTTCCCTCGGTTAAAGCAACAGCAGTGGTAAGCGTAACCACCGATGATGAGTGCGAACTTGGCATTCCGCCAGTTTCCCACAGCCTCGACCAAACAACTTTTTTCTGCAAAAAAATTGTACTTATAAATTTATATAGCTGAGCAACAACCATCGAGATAGCCGCCACATCCAAAATCTTACTTCCAAAAATAACACCTGAGCTCATAACTCTTTCTTATTACATGCATTAAGATCAAAATTACATTCATCCAAAAGTAATGAAATTGGTTAAATGTCAAACACAACTAAGCCCATTTAATCAATTTGACTCAACTTCGACCTTAATTTGATGTGTGATTTTTTATATTCGCATTCAATTTCAACATCATGAGCAAAACATCGATTATTTTACCTGCTGAATGGAATCAGCAACGTGCTGTGCAACTTACATGGCCACACGCAAACTCCGACTGGGAATATATACTCGACGAAGTAGAAGTTTGCTTTATCGAAATTGCAGAAGCTATTGCCAAACGACAAAAGCTGATTATTGTATGCCCTGACAAAAATGAACTTCAGCATAAACTCTCGCCTGAACTTTGGCCTAATATTTCATTTTTTGAAATTAAATCGAACGACACATGGGCACGAGACCACGGAGGAATAACAATCTTTGACGATAACAAACCTGTTATATACGACTTCAGATTTAATGGATGGGGTATGAAATTTGCCGCATGTTACGACAATCAGATCACAAGGAATCTCAATATACAAGGAGCTTTTGATGGTTATAACTATCAAAATATGAAGTTCTTCACACTCGAAGGAGGAAGCATTGAGTCTGATGGTGATGGAACAATTTTAACCACAGAGGAGTGTCTGTTATCGGCAAACCGGAACGATTCGTTGTCGAAATCGGAAATTGAAGGCTGCCTAAAACAATTTTTTGGAGCAAAACGGATACTTTGGTTAAAGAATGGATACTTAGCTGGCGACGATACCGATAGCCATATTGATACGCTTGCCCGTCTTTGCTCCCCAAACACCATTGCGTACGTAAAATGCACCGACGAAACCGACGAGCATTTCGACGCGCTGAACAAGATGGAAAAAGAACTTGAGGCGTTCACTCAATCAGATGGAACACCATATCAACTGATAGCACTGCCAATGGCAACACCTGTTTTCGATCCCGACGACAGCCACCGGCTACCGGCAACGTACGCAAATTTCCTGATTATTAACGGTGCTGTTCTGTTCCCTATTTATAATTGTGAAACAGACAATGCCGCTATTGAAGCTATTAAAATTGCATTCCCCGATCGGGAAATAATCCCCATCGATTGTTCTGTATTAATAAGGCAACATGGTTCGCTGCATTGTTTAACCATGCAATATCCTGAAATTAATTAACCAAAAAAACATCATTAACACCTAGCGCGAATGAAAACTGCAATTATTCAGCAATCGAACAGTTCGAACATAGAAAATAACAAAGAAAAACTAAGAAAGAATATTGAATATTGCGCCCACAACGGAGCCGAATTAATTGTATTGCAAGAGCTTCACAACAGTCTCTATTTTTGTCAGGTCGAAGATGTTGCAAATTTCGATTTAGCAGAAACCATTCCCGGACCATCGACAGATTTTTATGGCGAACTGGCAAAAAAGTACCAGATAGTTTTAGTTACATCACTGTTTGAAAAGCGCACAACAGGATTATACCACAACACCGCTGTTGTATTTGAAAAAGATGGTTCAATAGCTGGAAAATACCGCAAAATGCATATCCCCGACGACCCTGGTTTCTACGAAAAATTCTACTTCACACCTGGCGACTTGGGATTTAATCCGATACAAACTTCGGTTGGAAAGCTTGGAGTGTTGGTTTGTTGGGACCAATGGTATCCAGAGGCTGCCCGATTGATGGCATTAGCCGGAGCCGAGCTTCTTATCTACCCAACGGCAATTGGCTGGGATATGCGCGACAGCGAAGAAGAACGCGAGCGTCAGAAAAATGCTTGGGTAACCGTTCAACGGGGACATGCTGTAGCAAACGGAATTCCGGTAATTTCGGTTAATCGTGTAGGAAAGGAAAAAGACCCAAGTAACCAGAGCGATGGAATTAATTTTTGGGGGAATAGTTTTATTACCGGGCCTCAAGGCGAGTTTTTAGCAATTGCACCAAACGACGAAGAAGCAACTATTATTCACGACATTGATTTAAAACGTTCGGAAGATGTTCGAAGAATATGGCCATTCCTAAGAGACAGAAGAATAGACGAATACAATGACTTATTGAAACGTTTTCGCGATTAAGAATTACATCAGAAAAAAAGCCCGACAGAAACTGCCGGGCACAAATTATTATAAACCTTACTTAATTTAAGAAAAACCTCAATGTTTAATGATAACTCTTTTTGCCTCAACCCATTCTTGGGTCGATATTTTACACAAATAAACACCATCTTTTAAATCGGATGAATCAAAAGAGATTTGATGCTTTCCTGAATAAAAAAAATGCTTTGCCAGTTCTTTTACTTTTTTGCCACTCAAATCAAAAAGCTCAACAACAACTTCTGACTCATTAATAACTTCAACATCTATTACCCCATTATCTTTAATTGGATTTGGGAAAACCTTTACCGAATTATTTACAATAGACTTAGCATGTTGATCGGCAACAAAACTCCCCGCAAATACTACTGAGTGAGTAATAATTAAACTTGCAGTAGTCAATAAGTATATTTTGAATTTCGTTTTCATTTTTTTCGTTTCAACAAAAGAACTAAAGCAAAAACATTGCCAAAAGAGATTCGAAAAACTTAAAAATTCTTAAGGAATTAAAACATTCTGCACAACATCTAAAAAATAATTACCCAGATGTAATTCCAATCATCATTTTCTATAATTTGTACCAATAAATCGGATTGCTATGAAGATGATGAATTTTCTACGTTTTTTGAGGGCGGTTATCACTGTTTATATCCTTTATGAAATAATAGGATATTACGCTCACAACAGTCTTCTTTGCGACTGTTATGCCGAACTTGAGGAGCTTTGGAGGCCCGATATGAAACAAAAAATGAACTACACTTTCATTGCCGATTTTGTTTTCACTACGCTGTTTGTTGTTATTTATACGAGATGGGTAAAAAACCACACAGTACTTACCGGAATTGTTTTTGGCCTTACATTTAGCTTAATCAGCATTGCCAATATCGTTAACCAATACGTAATGTACCCATTGTCAAAACACATGACAGTACTTTGGATACTAACAGCCATTTTACAAATGCTAGTAAGCGGATTATCTGTTGGCATGATTTACCGCCCAAAAAAGAAACGAGCAAAACCCAACGAAGAAGCTGACATACAAAACACTGATTCAGAACATTATAAAATAGAAGAGGATCTGCCTGAAAATCAGGAGACCCCCTCTAACTAACCATTTCCCCTAATTAAACAACAAACATTTCTTGTATGAAACAAAAGTCTCTAATCAACAATCAAATTGATAAAGACTTTTTCTAAACCCTATAATTCAACAGTATCACAATTTCGAACAACAACCATTAAACTGTGTTTCTATAGTTAGCCTTAATCAAAAAAAAGCCAAACAAAGAAAAAAGAATCTGCCTATCGGTATAAAATTTAGTTGCCTACAAAAGTACTGGTTGCAAAAGATCAAAGGGGGGACAAATAATTCCTAATTGAATTAAAAACCATGAAATCAGGGGGGAAATTTTACATCACAAAGAAAACGAGATGTAGAATTATTAGAATTCCAATAAACCTTCGCAATCGTTAAAACCATATCGCACAATAAATTTGAACCATTAGCTACGATTTTGTCAAAACGAATCGGGTAACAATAATTGTTCATTAATTATCCTTGTTTGATAATTCAAAAAACAAATGAGGTCAAAAAAATTATTCTTTAATTATTACCTTAGCGCACTTTCAAAAAATAAACTTATAAAAGGATACAAATGGGCTTTCAGGAAATTATTTCTCTTTATTTAGAACACGTTAACTATTTCACCGTATTCATTTTCATGGCCATAGAAAGTTCTTTTATTCCATTTCCATCTGAAATTGTAATACCACCGGCAGCATTTAAAGCAGCAAACGGAGATTTAAATATTTATTTGGTAGTGCTTTCGGGCTCACTGGGCGCGTTAACTGGAGCCCTTTTTAATTACTACATAGCCATATCGCTTGGCAGAAAGCTAATTTACAAATTCGCAAACACTAAATTTGCTCATTTATTGATGATTAGTGAAGATTCGATTGTAAAATCGGAGCAATATTTTCTGAAATACGGCAATCTATCAACGCTGATAGGACGGTTGGTTCCTGCTGTTAGACAATTAATTTCGCTTCCGGCCGGATTAGCAAAAATGAATATCGGAAGTTTTGTTTTGTTTACAGTAATTGGATCTACTCTATGGAATTGCATTCTTGCTGCTTTAGGTTATTTCCTATATGAAAAACAAGACTTATTAAAAAAATACTATTCTGAAATATCTTATGGATTCTTAATTGTTGGAGTACTTTTTGTTCTCTTTCTGATTTATAAAAGTTTCAAAAAGAAAAGTCCAATAAACAATGAAGATGGCAGAAATTTAGAAGAATAGCTAAATTAAACACATAGAAAACAAGTCATGAGGAATGCTTTAAATTCCTTTAAATAAAAAACATAATTCAATCATGATAATTAGCAATGAAGTCCTTTTTATGGGACTATTTATTATTTTCATTATTTCAGTTCTCCTTATTGACATCAAGGTTGTTGGAAAAAACAGCGATCACGTCTCCTTGAAAGAATCTGGTTGGTGGACAATTATTTGGGTTAGTTTGGCATTGCTTTTTTCGTTGTTCATTCGCTATTTTGGCGAAATTGTTCATGGAATTGAGACCATGGAAGATTTGGCCCATGTTGTCCAGAAATATGCACCCGAACTTAAGCTCACTGGTGCTTCACTCGCCGACAATATCGATATTTACCGCAAACACATGACTATCAACTACCTGACAGGATACTTGATTGAAGAGACCCTTTCGGTTGATAATCTGTTTGTTATACTGATGGTTCTCACCTCATTTAATGTAAAACCTTCGAGTTATAAGCCTGTACTTCTTTGGGGTATTCTTGGTGCAATTGTATTAC
>CAZRXT010000069.1:0-5884 GCA_964604035.1 uncultured Prolixibacteraceae bacterium
CTTTTTATGACCATTACCAATGCAAACTTTAACGAAGAGAAGATTGTTGAAAAAATTAAAGTAGGCTTTGAAGTTCGTCGTAATATAACTCAGAAACTTGCTGCTGCGGGAGTTAATTTGCCCGAAAAAATGCACAGTTCAACAACATGGGAAAGCGACGATATTTCGGAACTTGAACGTAAGGCAAAACTTGTTGGTGTGAAAGCCGAAGCCGATGAAAACATTCGTTCATTGAAAGAATTGGTTATTTATGGACTAAAAGGAATGGCTGCTTATGCCGAACATGCCGCTAACCTTGGTTACAACAACGAAGAGGTTTTTGCATTCATCAGCAAAGCTTTATCTGAAACAACCCGTACCGATATTACCCTTGCCGAGTTGATTCCTTTGGTGATGGAAACTGGTAAGTATGGCGTAGATGTTATGGCATTGCTCGACAAAGCGAACACCGAAAGCTATGGCAACCCCGAAATTACCGAGGTAAATATTGGTACACGCGGAAATCCTGCAATCCTTATTTCGGGTCACGATTTGAAAGATATGGAAGAGCTTCTTGTTCAGACCGAAGGCACTGGTGTTGATGTTTATACTCATAGCGAAATGTTGCCTGCAAACTACTATCCTAAGTTCAAAAAATACAAACACTTTGTTGGAAACTATGGCAATGCATGGTGGAAACAGAAAGAGGAATTTGAGTCGTTCAATGGTCCAATTTTGTTCACTACAAACTGTCTTGTTCCACCAACCGATAGCTATAAAGATCGTGTTTACACAACAGGAGCAACTGGTTTTGCTGGGGTGAAACACATTGCCGACCGCGAACCGGGCAAGCAGAAAGACTTTAGCGCAATTGTTGAACACGCCAAAAAATGTGCTGCTCCAACGCAAATTGAAGAGGGAAAGATTATTGGTGGTTTTGCTCACGAACAAGTTTTTCAGCTGGCCGATAAAGTGGTCGATGCTGTGAAGAGTGGTGCTATCCGTAAGTTCTTTGTAATGGCAGGTTGTGATGGCCGTATGAAATCTCGCGATTACTACACCGAATTTGCCGACAAATTGCCAAAAGACACTGTTATTCTTACAGCAGGATGTGCAAAATACCGTTACAACAAATTGCCTCTGGGCGACATTGGCGGAATCCCTCGTGTGCTTGATGCCGGACAGTGTAACGACTCATATTCGTTGGCGTTGATTGCATTAAAACTGAAAGAAGTTTTTGAACTGAATGATATTAACGAGTTGCCAATTGCTTATAACATTGCATGGTACGAACAGAAAGCTGTTATTGTGCTACTTGCGTTGCTCTATCTGGGAGTGAAAAATATTCACCTTGGACCTTCTTTACCAGCGTTTCTTTCACCTGCAATTGTTGATTTCTTGGTGAGCGAATTTGGTGTAAATGTAAGGGGTGAAGTTGATGCAGATATAGCAAAATTCCTTGCTTAGTAACGTGATTTCGAACTTTGAAATAAAATAGAACTCAGGTTAATAGCGATTAAAATTAGCATAGATTATAATAAAAGCCGATGGATTGTCTGTCGGCTTTTCTGTATTATTAGAAAGAATATCAAAAGTTTAAATTTTAACCATTTAATTTTTCAAGCATATTTCTCAATTCCCGCTTTTACAAAAGCTTCGGGCATCATGCTTATTTTCATAATTTCATTTGTTGAAAGCCCTTCATTAAATAGTCGAAAACATAGGTATTCCATCGATTCGCCTACTTCAATAATATGGTGGTCGGGGTCGTAGAATCTCACTACAAGTTGCCTCCATGGCTGCTCTCTCATTGGGTGTACAAACTCTACTCCGTTTTCAATCAGTCGGTTGTTGAGCTGTTCTATGTTGTCGAATTCAAAATAAATCTCGAAACAATTTCCTCCATGTTTAATCTCTTTGCCATCGATTAGCATTTGAAAATGGCTTTGCTGGTGGAGGGCAAAATTGCCTTCAAAAGTGATGTTCTCGCCAAAGTCAACAATTACGTTCAGTCCCAGTACCGTTTCATAAAAACTACGGGCGCGTTGTATGTCGGCCACTACAAGCAGCGGGCATATAAATTTTGGTTTGTTTTCCATTGAATCTGCCTGTTTATTCTGCCATTTCCACAATCATCGACTTCAATCCTTCGGTACTGAAAGTGTTTAATTTTCCGTTGTTGTCGGAGTAAATAAATAGGACGTCAACCCCGTTGAGTTTCGATAAAAGCTCTTTGCCTTTGTCGATCCCCAATACCATGAACGAAGTGGCCAGAGCATCTGCGGTCATACAGTCGGATGTGACAACCGTTGCGCTAAGTAGTGTATTCCGAGCCGGTTGCCCTGTTTTTGGATCAATTGTGTGCGAATATTTTATGCCATTTTCGATGTAAAACTTTCGGTAATTCCCCGATGTTGCGACCGATTTATCTTTGATTTGAATAATAGATTCAAGGTTGCTACCTGCATCAAAGTTTCCGTCAATTGGCTTGTCGATACCAATGCTCCAAGGCTTTCCCTTCGAATTTATACCTTTTGCCTGAAGTTCGCCTCCAATTTCAACCAAATAGTTTTTGATCCCTTCACGTTTCAGAAAATCGCACACTACATCAACCGAGTAACCCTGAGCTAGGGCATTTACATCGAGCTTAACCCCGGGCTTTGTTTTTATCACTTGGCGGTTTTCGAGTTGGACTTTCTCCATGCCAACAAATTGCAATAAGCTGTCAATGTGTTGAGTGTCGTGTTTTGGAATAGGCGATGTGCCGAATCCCCAAGCATGTACAACTGGGCCAACAGTAATGTCGAAAGCACCATTTGTTAGTTTGTTTATCTCTGCCGATTTGTTGAAAACCGCAATAAACCAGTCGTCAACTGTTATGTTGGGTTCGTTGTTGTTTATCCTCGAAATTATTGATGTTGAGTCGTAAATTGAAAGTGATTTGTTGAATTTTTCGAGAATCGATTTGACGGTGTCGCTGTAATCTTTATCTGTTCGATTTTCATAAGTGATATGAAAGGTTGACCCTTGAGCAAACCCTTCAATTCGTTTGTATTCGTAAATTTTTGGTTTGCAACTAGCTGTTAATACACACATTAAAAGAATTATTCCTAGAAATTTTGTCGACATACCGATTGTTTTTATTGAAACTGAAAGGCGAAATTGCAGATTTATTTCTAGTTGTCAAACGTTTTTGGTTGAACTTTTCAACGTTTGGAATACGCTAGCTGTGTAAAAGTGCAGTATTTGTTATTCTCTTTTTGCATTGCGACGTTTAATTGTCTTTTAAACAAAGAATGAGTCAGATAATTCCGACTCATTCTTTGTTTTTGTTTGATTTATTCTACTTGTCTATCTCGCGTGTAATGGAGATGGCCGCAATGGTGCCATCGGCTATGGCGGTGGTTATTTGTCGGTACTTTTTGCTGGTTACGTCGCCCACGGCATACACATCGTCGATGTTCGTCCGCTTGTCTTCGTCGGTTTTAATGTAGCCCCACTGGTCGAGTTCCAGTTTGTTTTTGAACAGCTCCAAGTTCGGTTTCAAGCCAATAAACACGAAAATGCCATCGGTGGTAAGTGTTTTCAACTCTTTTGTTTTCAAGTCTTCAACCTCAACCACCATTTTATCGCCACTCTTCTTGAAGGCTCTGGGTTCGTGTTCCAACATAAAGCTGATCTTTGGATTTGCAAACGCTTTCTCCTGAGCAATTTTGTTGGCCTGAAGTTTATCGAACTGGTGAACGATGGTGATTTTTGAAGCAAACTTGGCAATGAATTCCGCTTCTTCGATGGCAGAGTTTCCGCCACCAATTACCACCACTTCCTTATCTACAAAATACTTGGCATCGCAAGTGGCGCAGTACGAAATTCCGTTGCCTTTGTATTCTATTTCGCCGGGAATGCCTATTCTGTTAGGTGAAGTTCCTGTTGCTATAATGATTTTCTTCGCCCGTATGGTCTCTAGCTCGTCAATCACAATCTCTTTCTTTTCCAGATCGACTTTCGTAACATCGACGGCCACCTTGTACGATGTGCCGCACTTTTTGGTTTGCTCGCTCATGTTGTGCGAAAGCAGGTAGCCTGGTTGTGGGTCGATAAAGCCCGGGTAGTTCGACACCATGTGTGTGGTGGAAACGTTTCCGCCCGGCAGTGCAATGTCGATGAGCGTGGTGTTGATGCGCGCTTGACATAGGTACAATCCGGCAGTCAATCCGCCCGGACCTGCGCCCAAAATGGCCACATCGGTTTCGGTAATAGTGGGCTCAATGCCGTTAATAATGGCTTTGAATGCCGAAGGTTCAACCAGATGTTTGATTTCGCGAAGGATTTCGGAACGTTTTACACCGCCGCTCAAACGGCCACAAACCTCTTTGCCATCTTCGTAGAAAAGCAAGGTCGGCGACGATTTTACGAACAACTGATCTGCCAGATCGCGGTTTCCCTGACGGTATATTTTTACAAATTTCACTTCATCGCCAAACAGTTCTTGCAAGCCGTCGAGCTTTGGGGCCAACGCTTCGCAAGGCGGGCATTCGGTGGAATAAAAATCGACTATCACTTTTTGGCCGTTGAGTACTTCGGCCTCGAATTCGTTTGCTGTAATTTCTTTCATATCATTTCTAATTTTTTACCACAGAGATCACGGAGATTTACACAGAGGGACACCGAGTTTTTATTCTTATATATTTCAGGTTTCAATTTTATTTAACCACAGAGATCACGGAGATTTTCACAGAGGAACACGGAGTTTGATTTCATCGTTTTCAAAATGAATCATGTCTCCATTCAATGCTTTCTATCTTTCTATCTTTCTATCTTTCATCTTTGTGCCTTAGTGCCTTCGTGTTTTATGTTTCAAACTCTTTTATTGCTTTCAATGGTTGATGGTTGTGTACCCGGTCTTTTACAACCAGTGTGGTTACATCGCTTTCAATTTCGCGATTGAAAAGAATGTCGTGCCCAAGGCAAAGTCCCATGGTAATGGTCAGGTCGGGCTTGCGACTGTTCAGTTGCTGCGCTTGCCCAATGGGATTGCACGAAACGTTGCAAATGTTGCTGGCCAAGTTCACCTCGTTTTGGGCAATGCCGCCCACGGTACACGATGCCGCTTCTACTTTCAACCCATGACTACGCAGGTAATCGACCACCAAACGGGCATCAGCTTCCATGCCGTAGCAGTAGGCCAATCCGATGGTTTTCATCTCCGTCAGTTGGGCAAACTCGGCAACCTCCTGCAAACGCGAGAGTGTTCCAGCCCGGCCATTATCGACCAATTGCGATGCCGCCTGAACCATGCGCTGTTCGGCCTGATATTTTGCAAGAACTTCTTTGGTGTCGAAGTTCACCACCTCGCAACGTTCGCCTTTTCGGCATATTTTATTTTTACAATGCGTACAGTCCATTTATTTAAGTTAACCACGGAGAACACGGAGATTTACACAGAGAAATACAGAGATTTAATCATCTTTTATTCTTCATTTTTAAACTCTTTGTGCCTTCGTGCCTTTGTGTTTTATTTTTCAACCTCTTCTTACTCTTTGAAGTAATGCCCAATTCCTAGCTCCAACAGTTCGGTTACGGGGCGGCAGTCGTGCGAGTTGAGTGTGCCATTGTAGTTTTTGGCCATGGAAGCACAGCCTCCGCCACAGATCAACGCCAAGTTGCAGTCGCGGCACTTCGGAATCGAAAGGATGTCACGGTCGCCCCACTCTTCAATGGCATCGGTAAATTGCTTCACTTCGGGATAAAACGTTCCGAGGCTTTCTCCTTCTTTGCCAACGGTGGCGGTGCAGGCGTAGAAGTTACCGGTGTAATCGAACGCCCATTCTGTCTTCGTACCTGTGCAGGCATCGAAAAGCGGTTCGGGCATTTCGCCGTTCTCGAACAAGAATTTCGAAATAGA
>CAZRXT010000069.1:5984-10056 GCA_964604035.1 uncultured Prolixibacteraceae bacterium
AATATCGGCACTTCCGTGCAGCGAGTTCACGATGAAGTAGCTGTCGGAATCTTTGATTTTGGAAACGATGTTGTATTTCGATGGAATCATATTTTTCTATTTAAACACGAAGACACTAAGGCACAAAGGGAAATATAAAAAATGCGGTGTCATAGCGAACTATTTTTAAGAAACCACAAAGTACACTAAGTACATCACAAAGGATATTTGTGCCTTAGTGTCTTTGTGTTTCATTTGCTAGTCGTGACAACCAGCAACAATCTTCGACTGTTTGGCACAGCATTGCGCCACAGCCTTGCTCTCTGATTTGCTTTTCTTAATTAAGCTTTTCATTGTTGAAGTATTTAAAGTGAATAATTTCAATTAATGAACGCAATTGCATTTGCTACGTGTTGCCGTAATGGTAAAACTAGAAACTTCGATTTTGCCTTTCGGATATGGTTTGCTCTCCTCCAAAATTTCAACCGATTTAAACCCTACCGATTTTATTATCTCCAGATACTCTTCTTTGGGAATTGCACCCGCCCAGCATTCAGCAACGGCAGCAGGATCGTTGGCATATTCAGCAGGAACAGGTTCCGAGGAATAAATGTCGCTGATCACAAACCGACCGCCATTTTTCAACAAGCGGTAAATCTCGTTCCAAACAGCTGTTTTGTTGGCTACATGGTTCAGCGTACAATTCGAAATAATGAGGTGCGCCGTTTCGTCGGGCAATTCAATGTTCTCCAAGTCGCTTTTGATGAATTTCACATTCTCGACACCCATTTTTTGGGCGGTAGCTTCCGCTTTCTGAATCATGCCATCGGTAACGTCAATGCCATAGGCAAAACCTTTTTCACCAACGGTTTCGGCAAGTCGCAACACATCGGTACCGCGACCGCTTCCCAAATCGATGCATATTTCACCTTTCTTGGCCTGGCTTTTATTCACTGCTCCGCCACAGCTCAGGCAGCAGGTATCTTCGGCCAGCACGGTGTATCGGTTGTTTATTTCTACGGTATTCATATTAATTCAATTTTCGACAAAATTAGAGTAGCTAATCTTTGTTGTTTGTGACAAAAGTTACAGTGCTTGTTCTTGATTGGAAGAAAAATTCATACTGAAAGATGATTTTTATTTCAGCCTTAAGATCCTTTTATTATTATGATACTAGAATTTGAAAGTTATTGAATATGTGATAATTAACTGAATATGGTTACATGTTCTTTTCGAGCAGATTTTTTAATTCGGTGTAACTGATAACGCCATTTCCCGACCATATTTTTTTACCGTTTTTAAATAGCACAAAGCCCGGAATCGATTGTACATCTAATGTTTGTGCCAATTCGCGGTTCATTTCCATATCAATTTTTTCGATTTTCACTTTTTGCTTGAAGTCTGTTGTTAGTTGATCAATTACGGGGATCATGGCTTTGCACGGTGCACACCAAACAGCATTGAAATCAATTAGCACCAACGTATTTGAGCTTGTTAACGTATTAAAATCGGAAGTAGAATATACCTTGCTATTGCTTGCCGCAATATTTTCGCTCTGTTCCAAAGGGAAATTGTTGCGTTGCCAATCAATAATTCCTTGTTGAAGGTTATATACTTGTTTGAACCCATTTTTAATCAGAAAATCGGCAGCAACTCTGCTTCGGCTTCCACTTAAGCAGTAGATATAAATTGGTTTTTCTTTTTGAAGGATCGAAACTTTGGATGTAAAGTTGCGATCGGAAATGCTGATTAATGTTGAATTGGCAATGTGGCCGCGCGAAAATTCCTGTTGCGAACGAACATCAAGTACAATGCCATTGCCCGACTTTATTAACTCGTTAAATTTTATTGCATCAACATTAACAACGGTTTGCGAAAAACCATGTGTGATAAATAAAGCGATTATTGCAGCTAAAATGAGACTTTTCTTCATTTTGATATACTGTTTTATAGGTTTGTTTCAATATTTTGCAAGTATCAAAAAAGAATGGTTGAAAGAATGTGACAAAAGTTACTGTGATAGACGAGATGCGAATTTTGTGCGTATTATCTAGCGTTTTGTTGGGAGAAGCAGATTCGACTGTTGTTTGAATTAATTATTAAATATCTCTGTTATGTCGAAAGGAATAATTGCTCAACTATCTGTTTGTTTAGATTTGCCATATAGTTTGATTTATTTATAAAAACATCTCAGATGGATTATACGTGTAAGCGAATTGGAGAAAAATGCTACGGTAATAGAGAGTTATCTTTACTTTTTGATATTAGTAGTCGTTTGGTTCGAGGCGGAGAGATCAATTTATTATTACGCGCAATTTTAGAGCTTACATGTCAGTATTTGAATGCAAAAAGCAGCTTCCTTACTGTTCTTAACCGCGATAAAAACAATATAAATATTGAAATAGCTTATGGGTTAAGCGATTCTCAGATTGCTCGTGGTTCTTATGAAGTAGGAGAGGGAATTATTGGTAGAGTGGTTGAGTATAAAAGACCTGTAATTATCAAGGAAATATCTAAATCGAAACTTTTTCTGAATAGAACAAAGAAAGATTTTTCGGATAATGGAAATGAATCGAGTTTTATATGTGTGCCTGTGTTCGACGATGTTAAGGTTGTTGGAACACTCAGCATAACTCGTAAATACAATGAGAAATACAATTACGACGACGATGTGCGGCTACTGTCGATTGTTGGTTCAATGATAATTCAGTCGGTTAAATCGAGGCAAGATCAAAGTGAAGAAATTTCTCGGCTTAAAAAAACCAATGAAGAGCTACGTAGCTCGCTGGGAAACTGGCATAAACCCAAAAATATTGTTGGGAATTCGGGCAAAATAAACGATGTGTACAACCTCATCGAGATGGTGTCGAAAACGAACTCTACAGTTTTGATTCGCGGTGAAAGTGGAGTAGGAAAGGAACTTTTTGCCGATGCAATTCATTATTCGAGCCTGCGAAAAGATAAGGCGATAATTAAAGTAAACTGCTCGGCTTTGCCCGATTCGCTTATCGAGAGCGAGTTGTTTGGCCACGAGAAAGGAGCGTTTACTGGGGCTGATACTCAGCGCAAAGGCCGTTTCGAAATGGCAGATGGCGGCACAATCTTTCTCGATGAAATTGGCGACTTACCTTCTCAAACTCAGGTGAAATTATTACGTGTTATACAGGAACGTCAGTTTGAGCGTTTGGGCAGTAGTAAACCAATTTCGGTTGATGTGCGCATAATTACTGCCACCAACCGTAATTTGGAGAAGTTGATAGAAGAGGGAAAGTTTCGCGAAGATTTATTCTACAGAATCAATGTGTTTCCTGTTTTTGTCCCGCCCCTACGTGAACGGCGCAACGATATTCCAGGTTTGGCCGATCATTTTATCGAGAAATTCAACAAAGAAAATGGGACTGGTGTAAAGCGTATTACAACAGCTGCAATTAATATGCTAATGGTGTATTCGTGGCCGGGTAACGTGCGCGAATTAGAAAATGTGATTGAGAGAGGTTGCATTCTCTCTACCGATGGGGTTATTCATAGTTATAATTTGCCGCCCAGTTTGCAAACGGCCGACTCGTCGCAAACCGAAACCATTGGTGGACTACAACCTGCACTCGATCGTGTTGAATGTCAATTAATAATGGAAGCACTAACCGCAACCAAAGGCAACATTGCCCAAGCGGCCAAAAACCTGAACGTGACCGAAAGGATTCTGGGCATGCGAGTAAAAAAATATAGGTTGGACCCGGTGCGGTTTAAGGTGTGAAGATTAAAGTGCCTAAAGTGAACTAGAGTTAAAAGTGCCTAAAGTTCATCATTTTAAAGTGTTTATGCACATTGGGTGTTGCGATTTTGAGTTTTGCATATTTGCAGCTAATTTTGGGGCATTGTAGCAATACAATATCATTTGACAATGATTGAAGCTGCAGGCAATGGAGACGCACCAAAGCCGGCAGCTTTTTATTTGTGTTTTGAAAATTCAACTTAATTAGTTTTTACTCTTTTGATTTGATTATAATCCGGCGATAGCTGGTGAGGCTTGGAACTCCGTTATCGGTAACTTCACAAATTACATGAATGGTTTTGCCTGCTGAGTCGGACGGCA
>CAZRXT010000070.1:0-3642 GCA_964604035.1 uncultured Prolixibacteraceae bacterium
ATTAATGAATTTCAACGACTTAAAGATGAAGAACAAAAACAACTTGGCTGGTCGGCAAAGCGTGAACTTACCAAGTTGAATTATCACATCCACACTGATGCAATTAAACAAAACCTCATACCACAGGAGCTTTCAGCAGCACAAACATCAATAATATATGCCAATGAAGCCGATGTGCTTAATGTTGCATTGTTTGGGATAACTGCTAAGCAATGGAGGGATGCAAATCCTGATTTAAAAGGAAACATTCGTGATTATGCCACAATAAACGAATTGATTTGCTTGTCGAATATGGAAAACCTGAATGCTGTGTTTATCAACGAAATGATGCCACAAAAAGAACGATTGATAAAACTCAACCAAATTGCCATTCAGCAAATGATTATTCTTCAAAATGTTGAAAGTCGAAAACTATTGAAATAATAACACCCGCCCTTATTCAATAAACACATAAGCAAGTCGCAAAAAAAAGACTAATTGACAGCTAACTATGATACTCGTTTACGACGGAACATTTGAAGGTTATCTTTCGGTAGTGTTTGAGGTGTACAACCGAAAGCTTAATCCTACGAACATTGCTTCAGAAAAGAATCTTCAGGAAACCATGTTTGTGGAGAAGGAATTTATTCATTCCGATGCAACTCACAGCGACCGGGTATGGAAAGGGCTTCAGAAAAAGCTCAGCAGTGAACTAAACCAACTACCCTACTCCGCTTTTCTGTCGGGCGAAGAAGGGATTGAAATGGCCTTACTCCATTTTATCCGAATGGCTTTCTCGTCGCCCGTGCCCATTGAAGGCAACTTTGGCGATATGGATGTACTAACTGTTCGCAAAGCTGCACGCCGTGTAATGAAAGAAGCCATGCGTATGTTACAGTTTATCCGTTTCCAACGCACGTTGGACGATATTTACTTCTCGGCCATCAGTCCCGATTACGATGTAATGCCCATGACACTGAAACACCTCAAAGAACGCTTTGCCGATCAACTTTGGGTGGTTTACGACCTTAAGCGAGACTATGGATTTTTCTACAACCGCGAAACCGCTGAAGAGATCACGTTGAACGAGAAGTCATTCAATACTGCAAATGGCGAAGTACCACTAAACCTGCTACAAGAAGACGAAGCTTTTTATCAAACCGCTTGGAAAGGGTATTGCAAAAACATCACCATTCGCGAACGCCTCAACCTAAAACTTCAAAAGCAGCACATGCCCAAAAGGTACTGGAAGTTTTTGCCAGAGAAGAAGTTGTAATTCTGTTAACCCGCAAGTAATATTTCAGGTGAAATATTCAACCCTTTATAGAGCGATTTCACCATTTTAAGGGTCAGCTTTCGGTTGCCATTGAGTATTTCAGTAACCCGGCTTTGACTACCAAGGTATTTTGCCATATCTGTTTTTGTCATTCCCATTTGCTCCATCCTGAACTTGATGGCTTCAATCGGATCGGGCGGTGCAATGGGAAAATGTTTCATTTCATACGCTTCGACCAATGTGGCCAGCAAATCCAACTCATCGCCTTCGGGTGTATCTTTCTTCGATCCCCACAACGTTTCAATCCTGCCAATAGCAAAGTTGTAATCGTCTTCGTTTCTGATTGGTCGTATATTCATTGTTAAATTGTTTTAGCATCAATTTTGTCATATTCGTTATGTGTACCCACAAACCGGACGAAAATAATCTGCAATTCATAATCGATGGCAACAACCAGCCGATATAAATTGCCTTTAATATTAAATATCACCCTACCTTCGCCAACAATGCTGGCATTTTTGTATTGTTGCTTTAACTCGTTTGAGTTTTTCCAGTTTGCATTTTTGGCATCGTGATACCACGATCGCAAAGAAGCTTCTGAATCGGCATATTCTGGTCTCTCCCAAAACTCTCGCAATGTTCTGAATGCGATTATTCTCATGGAGACAAATGTATGAAAAACTTACGACTTCCCAAAACGGGAAGTCGTAAAGGAAAATTGAATCACAAGAATCTAATCTTTTGCAAAACAAAAATTTGCAAGACGATCAACATCGCCATCCGCGAACGCCTCAACCTAAAACTTCAAAAACAGCACATGACCAAACGATACTGGAAATTTTTACCCGAGAAGAAGATTTAGAACAAACTATCCAACTTCCACGCCTGAATATGCTTGATTCCCCCTTTTGACGGTAAAGTGACTTCATCGAGCGATACAACTACTTTTTCATAATTGTCGTCAATTGATTGCAATGCCGAATATTCTCTTTCTACAGTCGCTTCGTCACTAAGTAAATAGGTGCATTGTAAATAAATGACGCGGTCTTCTTTTTTTGCCACAAAATCAACCTCTTTATTCCTCAAAGCCCCCACATAAACATGAAACCCGGTACGACAAAGCTCCAGATAAACCAAATTTTCGACCATATAACCAAACCCATATCCATATCCGGGATAGAGATAGTTTTTGAATGCCAAATCGTTAATGTAATATTTAGCATTGCCCGCCAAAGTGTCCTTCCCTTTTATATCATATCTATCGCACCTGTGCACAAGAAATGTATCTTCAATGTAGCCAATGTAATTTGAAACAGCATCGTAACTTGTCTTCCTATTTTTCCCCTTGAAGTAGTTTACAATGTTGGGGACAGAAATCAGGTTCGATGCATTATTCACCAAAAAAAGAAAAAGATCTTCGAGCAACTTCGGATCTCGAATATTGTTCCGTTGAATAATATCGCGCAACAATACGGTATCTTTCACCGCCGAGACATAATTCCGTTTTAGCTCATGGCTTTTGAGCATAAAAAGCTCTGGTAGCCCCCCACTGCTCATATATTCGATGTAATTTTTCCGTTCTTTTTGCTGATCATTAATATCACAATACTCAGTATAACTGAACGGAAAAACCTCAAAACTCACATACCGTCCCGATAATAAAGTTGCCAATTCACCCGACAGCATTTTTGAATTAGAACCACTAATAAACAGCTCATAATCCGCAGAAAAATCTTGCGAATACGAGTTGATCACTTTTTCCCAACCATCAATAAGCTGTACCTCATCGACAAAAATAAAGACCTTACCTTCAGCATGTTGTTCCCGCATATAAAGCTTTATCAGCTCGTCAAGGTCTTTATACGTTTTCAGGAATTCAAAATCGAAAAACTCCCTGTTGATAAAAAGCGTATTCTCAGCCTTTACTCCATTATCTATAAGTTGTTTGGCAACTTGTCGCAAAATGTAGCTTTTCCCCGAACGCCTCTGCCCAACAAGTACCTTAATCAACCTGTTACCTGTTGAAGCAATTATTTTTTCGGTATAATTATTACGCCAAAAACCGAAATCAATGGAGTTGGTTCCCCACAAATTATATTTCCTTAAGATTTCAATATATTCGTTCATAAACGATCTTTTTGCAAATATATACACTATTTTCGTTTATATACGGATAAAATACAAACAGCAGTAAACATGCCCAAACGGTACTGAAAATTTTTGCCAGAGAAAAGAATTTAAACCCTAAGGACACAAAAGAAAAAACACAAAGTCACACAAAACATCAATAGATGAATTACCATATATTTACTTTGTGCTAACTTAGAGCCCTTTGTGTTTAACATCAACGTTATGAACCCTATCTTTTTTGAAAATGCACAAGCCTT
>CAZRXT010000070.1:3742-9998 GCA_964604035.1 uncultured Prolixibacteraceae bacterium
ACTTTTTCGATGTATTTCTCCATGGTCATGTATACCGCAGGAACTAGTACTAGCGTTAGCATCAGCGAACTGATTAAACCGCCGATAATTACCCACGCCATTCCGTTTTTGCTTTCGGCACCGGCACCTGTGGCCAACGCAATGGGCAACATACCGAAGACCATAGCCAGCGTTGTCATCAAAATAGGACGGAGACGTTCTTTACCAGCCTCAACCAGTGCTTCGGAAACAGAGCGCCCCTCTTCGCGCAGTTTGTTGGTGAAGTCGACAATCAGAATGGCATTTTTGGCCACCAAACCAATAAGCATAATCATCCCGATCATAGCATATATTGATAATGATTCGCCAGATAAAGCCAAGGCAAAAAGTGCCCCGATAACCGCTACTGGGATAGAAAACAGCACCACAAACGGATAGAGGAACGAGTTATAAAGTGCTACCATCACCAAATAAACAAACAAAATGGCTACAAACAAGGCGATAAACAAACTACCGAAAGCATCGGCTTGCCGTTCCATTTGCCCTTTAAAGTCGATGGTGATGTTGCCCGGATTTATTTTACTGCTCACAGCTTCTTTAACTTCAGAGCCAACAGTACCAACAGGCCTGCCATACACCGAAGCATTGACGTATAACGATGAAATACGGTCGTAACGCTCTAATTTATTGGGGCCCAAAGACTGATAGATGGTGGCAAAATTCCGCAGTTCAATTACTTTTCCTTGATTGTTCAAGAACGTGATGGAACCAATATCGTCAATATTTTTGCGATCAAACTGGTCGAGTTTTACATTGATGTTGTAGTCCTGATCGCCTTCCGAAAACTGAAGGTTGGTGTTTCCCGCAAAAGCAAAGTTCAATGTACTACCCACCTGCTGAACATTCAATCCTAGTTGATCCATCTTTTCGCGATTGATTTTCACCTGCATTTCAGGGTTGCTTTTATCAATTGAGAATTCGATATCGTTAGTACCGGAAATTTGCTTCATCACTTTTTTCACACTGTCGCCAAGCACAAACAGCTCGTCGACATTTGGGCCACGTAGCAAAACCTGAATTGGAGCACTGCCCGAGTTTCCCATCATCGAAGTTGCCGTAGCAGTTACTTTTATTCCCGGCATCTCCTGTATTTCGGACTTCACTTTTGCGGCATAAGCTTCGACCCCTATTGTTCGCTGTTCTTTAGGAACCAGTGTTACGGTTATTTCACTCTTATTCTTCACATTACTACTAACGCCACCACTAGATCCAGAATACCCAATATTCGAGAACACTTTCACAACTTCGGGCTTTTTCAACAGCATTTCTTCAACCTGTTGAGCAACTTGTGTGGTCTGATAGAGTGTGCTTTGTGGTTCGCCTTCCAGTTTGATAATGAACTCGCCTTGGTCGCCATTGTTCATAAACGAGGTGCCAATCAGCCCCATTCCCACCAACGAAAACGACAGTACCACCAATAGCGAAGTGCCCACGTAAACCGTTTTGCGGTAATTCAAGCCCCAGCGTAACAACCGTTCATAAAAACGGACCAAACTCTTAAATGCATCTTCAACCCAAACCGAGAAACTGCCCATTACACTGTTTTTGTTGATGATTTGTACTTTTCCAAACCTTGAAGCAAGTAGCGGCGTAACGGTAAACGAAACGATCAAACTCATGAGGGTTGAAAACACAATCACCAACGAAAATTCGCGAAGCATACTGCCAATCATCCCCGAAACCAACGACAAAGGGAGGAAAACCACCACGTCGACCAAAGTAATGGCCACGGCGGTAAAGCCTATTTCGGAACGCCCATCGAGCGCTGCCTTGCGTTTGTCTTTGCCCATTTCGAGGTGGCGGGTAATGTTTTCGAGTACCACAATAGAGTCGTCAACCAGAATACCAATCACCAGCGAAAGTGCCATCAGCGTAAGCAGATTCAACGAGAAATCGAAAATGTACATGCCAATAAATACCGACACGATGGACGTTGGGATGGAAACCAGCACTATGAGCGAATTGCGTAAACTGTGCAGGAACACAAACATTACCAGTGCTACAATGATGATGGCCAGCATTAAATCGACCATTACCGCGTTGGCCGAAGCGAGAGTATATTCAGAGCTGTCGGAACCAATGTTGAACTTTAACCCTTGGGTTGCATATTGCCCTTCGAGTTTCGCAAGTTCCTCTTTCACCTTATCGCACACATCAACGGCATTGGCGTCGCTCTGTTTTTGAATGATCATCCCAATGGAATTTTCGCCATTGATCTTGTTCAACGTGGTTTGTTCAGCAATACCATCGACCACTTCGGCCACATCGGAAAGCTTAACAAAACTGCCCGATTGTGTTTTCGAAACAGTTACATTTTTTAATTCATCTAGTGTTTTCACCTTCCCAAGCAACCGAACAGTATATTGCTTAGTATCGCTTTCAATTCGGCCAGTTGGCAGTTCAATATTCGAAGCGTAAATGGCCTGATAAATCTGATTTATAGTGATTTTATAGGCATCGAGCTTGTTTTTGTTGATGTTGATTTTGATCTCGCGTTCGTTTCCACCAACCAGTGAAATTTGCCCAACACCTTTCAGTTTTGCCAGCTGCGGCGTAATCTGGTTTTCGGTAAGCTGGTACAACTCGGTTGGAGCAATGCTGCCTGTAACCCCGAGTTTAAGCACCGGCAATTCGTCAGACGAAAACTTGTTAATGGCAGGCGCTTTCGAACCAACAGGCAGTTGCGACTGCACCGCGTTTATTTTCCGCTGGGCATCTTGAACTACTTTATCTGAATTGGTATTTGCCTCTAATTCAATTGAAATCATTGATAGCCCTTCCTGTGAAACAGAACTTATGTGTTTCACGTTTTCGAGCGACGAAAGTGCATCTTCAAGTTTCTTAGTGAGCGAACTTTCCACTTCGTTGGCCGAAGCTCCCGGGTAAACGGTTACCACAGAAACAATTGGAAAGTTGAGCTTTGGGATCAATTCGTAATTCAATTTGGTATAACTGTTTATACCCAGAATGGCCAGCACTGTAAATACTACAATGATAAGCGTTGGCCGCTTTATCGAAATTTCGGTTATTGACATGGAGTTGGAATTAGTTGATTATTTTAATTTCCTTCCCGTCGGCAAGGTTGATCTGACCATTCACAATCACTTGCTCGTTTTCGGTTAAGCCCGAAATTACCTGAAGAAACTGGTCGTTACCTTCGCGAACAGTAATGGAACGCAGTGTAGCTTTCCCGTTTTCGGCCACATATACTTTTGCATCGTTCACACTTCCCAACAAAGCCTGACGGGGAATGTAGAGTGCTTCGGCAATAACGGGCAACTCTATTTGAACATTGGCAAAAGTGCCCGATTTCAACGGATACTCTTTGCTGTTGGGCATCTCTAGTTCAACCGCATAATTGTGGGTATCGTCGCCTTTCGGACTGATGTAACTTACTTTGCCTTCCATTTCTACACCCGGATAAACATCGGTAGTAATAAGAGCTAAATCGCCTGTTTTCAGCTTATAAACATTCGACTCCGACACATTGAGTTTTATTTTGAAACGCGAAATATCGACCATTGTTAGCATTGGGCTGCCCATGTTCACAAATTCGCCTTTTTCGAACAGTTTTCGGCTTACAATTCCGGTGATGGGTGCTTTAATGGTGGCGTCGGCCAACTGTTTCTCGGCTTGTTCGAGTTGAAGAACGGCATTGTCGTACATGGTTTGCGCATCGTCGAGCTGTTGTTCGGTAAGTGTTCCGCCTTTGAACAGGTTTTTGTAACGTTCGAGGGTTTTCTGCAATTTATCTAAGTCGACTTTTGCTTTGCGCACAGCCAGTTGTTTCAGCTTATCGTCGATGGTGGCAAGTACTGCACCCTTCGATTTCACGTCGCCAAGGTTCACATTCAACGAAGTAATTACCCCCGATGCTTCGGCAGCAATATCCACTTCGGTAAAAGCATCGAGGTAACCAATCAGTTTCAAACTGTCGTTCAGAGTCATCTTCTGAACATTTGCCACATTTACAGTTACATAAGCCAAATCGGTTTTAACTTCCTTTGTGGCTTCAATCTTCTCTTTGTTGCTTATTAACCTCAACACAATAAGTGCCAGAAGAGCAAGAATTACAGCTATGGTTATAATCTTTTTCATTCTATTTTGATTTTCTTGATTTCTTATTTTGATCTAACTATTTCTAATCGGAATAATCGGATATATTGTTGATTTGAATTGCCTCGGCATTTATGCCGAGGGTTATAGATTGCAACAGCAAACTGGGCTTTAGCCCAAAAAGGAATTTGGCTAAAGCCAATTGGTAGAATCCTATTCTTTTTCCGTGGGCTGAAGCACCACGGCAATTCATGAAAAACAGATGGGCTAAAGCACCAGAGCAATTCATAAAATAAACCATTATTCTGAGACTTCCTTTCATTATTTCTGACTGTTTATGAATTCCAACAAAGTGCCTTTTGCCTTTTCCTGTTCGATGCGGGCCACATAAAGGTCGAGCAGCTTATTGAAATAGGTATTTTGAGCCACCATTAGCGAACTTTCGGCCTGCACCAAATCGAGTGCGGTACCTGTTCCCTGCTGATACTCAAGCTGTGTATTTTTGAACACGCTCTCGGCCAAATCGAGGTTTTCCTTCTCTTTTTTAATGTTCGACAAAGCGTTTTTATATCGTATTTCGTAGTTCGAAAGGTCAACTTTTATGGCTTGCTCGGTATATTTCACATTTTCTTTTGCTTTCTGAATGTTCAACTCGCTTTGGGCTACACGGGCATTGCGCTGAAGTCCGTCGAAAACAGGCACTGCCAACTTTAAACCAATTCCATAACTTGGATACCAATTTTGACCAGCCTCGAAGAAGTTAAATTCTTTGCGCATTGCACTCACATTCAAATTGCTGTAGAACGAAAGTGTTGGTTGAAAAGCTGCAAGACTTCTCTTCTTCTCAACTTGGGTAAGCAACAAATTTGTTTTTTGAAGCTTGTAATCGATCAGGTTATCAACCGAAAAGTTATTGTTATCGAGCTTTTCAAACTCTTCGTAACTAACGCTAATGGTGGTGTCGGCCAATGCAAGTTCACTTTCAACCGGCATTCCCATCTGGAATTTGAGCGTATTCAACGATTGTGAGTAGCTTAACTCGGCCTGTTGTAATTGCGATTGAGTGTTGTTATAACTCACCCTTATTTTATCGACATCGATTTTTTTGGCCATACCATTTTCAAACTTCAGTAGGATCGATTTTAACGATTGCTCTGAAGCCTTTAAGGTCGATTTCAATGTGCTGATTTGCATCTGAATCACCAGTGTTTGGTAGTACACTACACTGATGTTGTAGGCAGTTAGTTCGTTTGTTTTTTGAAGGTTTTGCTCCGACAGTTCGTTGTTTATTTTTGCCGATTTGATACCGATCAGACTAGGCCTGTCGTAAACTTTTTGTGTTAATTGAAGCCCGCCCGACATGTTGTATTTTGTGCCGAAAGTAATGGGAACCATTTCGCCGGGCTTACCGGCCAGCTCTCCCGGCAACAGCGTTGTGGTCAATCTCAGGTTGTCGTCCAAGGAAGCCGACCCATTTATTTGTGGCAGGTAAATTCCCTGCTGCTCCCTGATTCTCTGCTCCGATGCCTCAACATCGTAGGTTGCAATTTTCACTTTACTATTGTTGGAGCTCGAATAATTAATGCACTCCTTTAGCGAAAAAGGCTTCTGCGCATCAACAATAAAAGCTGTAGCTAACAAGAGTAGAGTTGCCCCGTAAATTTTTATTGTCTTCCTCATAAATTGTATTGCTTGTCAATTATTGATATAGTCAACTATTATTTTAAAAATTTTAGAGTTGTTCAGCGTTAGTTTTAATGGTTGTAATAACTTTATAAAAGGTATCCATTTCAGCCTCTGAAATACCGACAGTCAGTTCCTTCGAGATCAGAGCTTCCATGTCGATATATTGCTGAATCACTTCTTTACCATACTCGGTAACATGTAAACAATTTTTCCTCCGATCGGTTGAATCAACAACTCTAACAACCAGTTTCTTTTCCTGAAGAGAATCAACTAACCGAAGAATTGCCGACTTATCTTTCCCCATCATATTAGCTAAATCTTGCTGTACACAGGTTTCATTTTTCAGATTAATAACATGCAACAGTCCAAATTGCTCAGCTGTAAGTTTAACTTCGGTTGTTTCGGCAGAACGCTTCCGAAGAACACGGAACATCTCGTGCATCATGCGTCCAACGACCATTCCGATAGGCATTTT
>CAZRXT010000071.1:0-9973 GCA_964604035.1 uncultured Prolixibacteraceae bacterium
CCATTCAATTTTACCATCAATTCGTTCAATGATCTTTTCATTGTCGAGCAACCACCTGATAACAATTTGTGTGCTTTCTTCTTTCCCTTTCAACTTAAAGAAAAGCTCGTGTTTCATTAATGGCGAGATGGTTAACAGTGCTTTTATATCACCTTTAATTCGTTCAAATTCCATGTTGCTCAACCCCATATCGTTCAACTCTTCACAAACGTCGCAAAAGCCACAACGAGTCGAATTTTTCTCGCCAAAATAGGCCAGCAACTGCTGACTTCGGCACACCGACGATGTTGTTGCATAACCAATTACCGACTGCACCTGTGTTTCATACTGCTTTCTTCGGGTGGTATAATTCTCTTTTGAAATTAAAATACGCGAAGCATCAATTCGCTCACGAATCATGGCAATAAATGGTGTATTCTTTTGCGGAATATAATTGATAATTTTATTCGAGTCGAGACTACAAAGATACTTGTAAACCAAATCGCGCGAAATATTCGCCCTTTTTGCAAGCAGGTTCTCATCTATTGGGGTATAATCTTGAAACATCCCCGAATACGATCGCAAGATTAGTTTTATAAAGGCATCGAAACTCGAATTTGCCACCTGAAACTTGTAAAGTTCATCTCTGTCGACCCTGAAGTGAACCATTGCCGAGCGGTCGAGTTCGTCGGTAAGCTCAAGATAACCATCAAGTTCAAGAATTTTGAGCGCGCTTAACGTGTACGTCAACGACAAATGAAAAGCATTGGCAAAATCAACAACATTAAAATCGTAGGTCATACCTTTGCCCGAGCCAACTGCAATTTGGAGGTAATTGCAAAGCGCTTCGTAAGTCCTTTTGATAAGATCGGGATCAGGAAACTTCTCCGACACTCCTTTTTTAAGCCTCACAGTATCGGTATTGTTATAAAGCAACACGGCCATTGCTTTTTTGCCATCGCGCCCTGCCCTACCCGCTTCCTGAAAATAAGCTTCGAGCGAATCGGGGGCATCAACATGAATAACAAACCTCACGTCGGGCTTGTCAATTCCCATACCAAAAGCATTGGTTGCAACAATTATGCGGGTTTTACCATTTAGCCACTCATCTTGCCGGGTGTGCCTTGCTTCGGTCGATAATCCAGCATGATAAAAATTAGCTGAGATATTATTTCGTTGGCACAATTCGGCTATCTCTTTGGTTTTCTTTCTGCTTCGGGTATAAATCACCCCACTCCCTTTCGATTTTTGAAGCGTGCGAACCAAGTATCCAAATTTATCCTCCTCCTCGCGCACTTTATAAATCAGGTTGTCGCGCAAAAAACTCTTTTGCAGAACATTCTTCTTTTTGAAAAATAACTTTTCCTGAATTTCTTCAACAACTTTTGGCGTGGCAGTAGCTGTAAGAGCCATAATATTAACCCCGGGCAACATTTCGCGCAACTCTGCAATACGCATATACGACGGGCGAAAATCGTGCCCCCACTGAGAAATACAATGGGCTTCGTCTACCGCAATCAGATTAATGTTCATTTTTTCCAATCGTTCACGAAAGCGCTCTGTGGCAATACGTTCAGGCGATAGATATAGAAACTTATAGTCGCCCCAAGTTGCATTATCCAAGGCAACTTTAATCTCGTCGCGCGTCATTCCTGAGTGAACGGCAAGGGCTTTAATCCCTCTTCGGGTCAGATTCTCCACCTGATCTTTCATCAGCGCAATCAAAGGCGTAATTACCAAACATATACCTTCTTTCGACAAAGAATAAACCTGAAAAGTGATCGATTTTCCTCCTCCTGTTGGCATCAAACCAAGCGTATCGTTCCCTTCGGCAACCGACCTGATAATATCTTCCTGTAAAGGCCTGAAAGCTTGATAGCCCCAGTATTTTTGTAATATATTGACGTAAGTATTCAACTTGGAAAAGATAAAATTAGATTACGAAAATAAACTTAGTATTTTTTAACACAACACAAAGCACTTAACTGGTTTATTCTGTAAATGAAAAGCCCTTACATTAGCCGTTTTTTTTTAGCTTTGCACAAAATTAAAACATTAAATCATGTCATTCTTATCAGATAGAATAATATCAGAAGGATTAACATTTGACGATGTACTGCTTATCCCTGCCTACTCCGAAGTTTTACCGCGCGATGTAGATCTTTCGTCCATGTTTTCTCGTTCCATTAAACTTAAAAACCCTGTTGTTTCTGCAGCAATGGATACAGTTACCGAGTCGAAAATGGCCATTGCCATTGCACGCGAAGGCGGAATTGGTGTTATTCATAAGAACATGAGCATTGAAGAGCAGGTCAAACAGGTTATTACGGTGAAACGTGCTGAGAATGGGATGATTTACGATCCTATTACTGTTTACCGTGACAAAACTGTGGGCGATGTTCTGCAACTAATGAGCACTTACAAAATTGGAGGAATCCCCGTTGTTGACGAGAATGGTTACCTTGTTGGAATTGTTACAAACCGCGATTTACGGTTCGAAAAAAGGCTCGACAGACAAGTAAGTGAAGTTATGACGAGCAAAAAACTTATTACTGCACTCGAAACTATCGACTTAGAAAAAGCTGGTTATATTCTTCAGGAACATAAAATTGAGAAACTTCCGGTAGTCGACAAGAACAACAAACTTATAGGCTTGGTTACCTACAAAGACATTACAAAAGCCAAAGATAAGCCCTATGCAAGCAAAGATTTAAAGGGCCGTTTGAGGGTTGCTGCAGCTGTTGGCATTAGCAGCGATACTATTGACAGAATCGACGAACTTGTTAAAGCACAAGTAGATGCCATTGTAATTGACACTGCTCATGGCCACTCAAAATACGTTTTGGAAACACTCAGAAAGGCCAAAGCAAAATACCCTGAGAAAGATTTTGTTGTAGGAAATATTGCAACCGCAGGAGCAGCAACCGATTTAGTATTAGCTGGTGCCGATGCTGTAAAAGTTGGTATTGGTCCGGGTTCAATATGCACAACAAGGGTAATAGCCGGCGTAGGAGTACCCCAATTATCTGCAATCTACAATGTTGCAAAAGCGTTGAAAGACTCAGGCATTCCAGTAATTGCCGACGGAGGGTTAAGGTACTCAGGCGATATTGTTAAAGCATTGGCAGCAGGAGCAAGCACCGTTATGGCCGGAAGTTTATTTGCTGGAGTGGAAGAATCTCCCGGAGAAACAATTCTTTTCCAAGGAAGAAAATTTAAAACATACCGCGGAATGGGCTCTGTTGAAGCTATGCATGCCGGATCGAAAGACCGCTATTTTCAGGACATGGAAGAAGATATCAAGAAACTTGTTCCCGAAGGCATAACTGCCAGAGTACCATACAAAGGAACCTTATGCGAAGTATTATACCAAATAAGTGGAGGGTTACGTGCAGGAATGGGATATTGTGGAGCAAAAAACATTGAAGCCCTTCACCATGCAAAGTTTACACGAATTACAGCCTCGGGCGTAATTGAAAGTCACCCTCACGATGTATCAATTACAAGCGAAGCACCAAATTATAGTAGCCCACAATAAACATCTTTATAATTCGTTCAATATTGTTTTAAAGAACCTAATCAAATTTATTTATTAAACCTTTTCAAAAATAGAATTCATGAAGAAAATTGTAATCTTTTCATTTTTTACACTTCTATTATTCAATACATTATCAGCACAAAACAATACTGTTGTCACAATTGATGGCAAACCTGTTTCAAAAGAAGAGTTCGAACTTATTTACAAGAAAAACAACACGAATTTGAACGATGCAAGCGAAATAAAATCGCCTAAAGAATACATGGATATGTATATCGATTTCAAATTAAAAGTTGCGGAGGCACAGAATAAAGGATTTGACACTATACAAGCCTTCAAAGACGAACTTGCGGGATATCGCTCCGAACTGGCAAAAGTATATTTAACAGATGTAAATGTTACCGATTCAATGGTTCAGGATGTGTACTACCGATCGGTCAACTATGTAAGTGCCAGCCACATTTTAGTAAATGTAAGTGAAAATGCTACTCCCGACGATACGTTGAGGGCGTATAATAAAGTCCTTGAGATAAGAACAAAATACATCAACAAAGAGAAGACTTTTGATGAGCTTGCTGTTGAGTTTTCTGAAGATCCATCTGCCGCAAAAAACGCAGGATATTTAGGATATTTCAACGCGTTTAGAATGATTGCACCTTTTGAAGATGCAGCATTTACAACCAATGTTGGCGAAGTAAGTATGCCTGTGCGCACAAAATTTGGATATCACCTTATCAAAGTCAACGACAAAGTGAAATCGGAAGGAAAAATGAAGGTTGCACACATTATGCTGATGTTCAAAAATGCAGAAGAAGTATCTACCGAAGAGACAGAGCGCTTGAAAACCCGTATTGATAGCATATACAACTTATTGAAGAACGGTGAAAATTTTGAAGAGTTGGCAAAACAACTTTCTGACGATAAAATGTCGAGCAATAATGGCGGTGCAATGAAGCAGCCTATTTCGCAAGATTTTGACATTCTCGAATTCAAAAATGCCGCATTCTCACTTAAAAACGACGGCGACTATTCAGCTCCCGTTAAAACTTCTTATGGCTGGCATATCATTAAACGCTTAGGCTTAATCCCTGAACCTTCATTTAAGGAAATGGAACAAGACCTAACTTATAGGGTGAAAAGCGACCCGCAACGCAGTAAGTATTGCAAAGCTAAATTCACCGATAAAATGAAAGCGCTCTATGGCTATACATATTATGCCGACAATGCACAAAAATTCTACTCCTATATCGAAAATCTTGAAGGTGATACAATTCGTGGTGAACTACCTCAAAATATTAGTCAAATAAAACTTTTCAATTTTGCAGGGAAAGATTATTCTGCCAATGAATATTTCAACTTCATCAAATTAAAATCGAAAACTAAAGACATGACATTCAAAATTATTGCAAAAAATAAATTGTATGATTTTGAAGATGTTACTATTACCGAATACGAAGATAGCCGTTTAGAAAGTAAATATCCTGAATTCAAAAGCCTTGTAAACGAATATCACGATGGGATACTTCTTTTTACAATCATGGAAAAAGAAGTTTGGAACAAAGCAGCTGAAGACTCTACTGGACTACTGAAATTATACAATAAGAATAAAGAAAAATATCCCTTGGGAGAACACTTCGACGGTCTGTTGATTAAAAGCAAAAGTGAAGAAACAAAAGCAATTATCGACAAGTTACTATCTGAAGGCATAACCGATCCAACAATACTTGAAGGAAAAGTAAACACCGAAGATTCAACAAAAGTGACTGTTTCGAAAGGGCGTTGGGAAAAAGGAACTAATAAGTATGTTGATTTTTTAGTTTGGAACGGTGAAAAACCTAACGATTTTGTCGAAAATCTCTATTACGTTCATGGTTCAGTAAAACCAAGCGGAACAAAAACGCTTGAAGAAGCTCGAGGTTTATATATTTCTGACTATCAAACCGTACTAGAAAAAGAATGGTTAAAATACCTACGCGAAAAATACAAAGTAACAATTAATAAAAAACTGTTGAGTACGGTTGAAAGCATCAAAAAGAAATAACAGAGAAAATTTACATCACGCCTTAATCGCTCTGCTAAATAAAAAAAGACTTTTTAAGAGAAATTAAGGATAGTTAATATACAAATACCTTAAAATACAATAATTTTAGGCATTTAATTAATACGACATCAACTATGCAGAAAAGCAAAATCTTTGTTGCCATTTTTATTTTATTAAGCATCGTTTCAAACAGCCTTAGTGCTCAAGATAAAAACATAGATCAAATTGTTGCAGTTATTGGATCCAATGTAATTCTCAAATCAGAAATTGAAGCTATTTATCTTCAAAATCAGGCTCAAGGAATCACCTCCGATGGTGATATGAAGTGCGAACTTCTTGAAAATTTATTGGTTGAAAAACTTATGGTTGCCGAAGCCGAATTAGACACCCTTATTATTGTGACCGACAATCAGGTTAACCAACAAATGGATGCTCGAATTCAATACTTTGTTCAACATTTAGGTTCAGAAAAAGATGTAGAAAACTACTTTAAGAAGCCAATTGTGCAACTCAAATCTGAACTAAAAGATGTTATCCACAATGAAATTCTTAGTTCTCAAATGAAGAATAAGATCATTGACAAAGCAACTGCAACACCTTCAGAAGTACGATATTTCTACAAAAACCTGCCAGTTGATGATCAACCAAAAATTAATGCCCAATACGAATACGCACAAATAACCATTGAACCTCAAATAAGTGAAATTGAAGAAAATAAAATCAAAAATCAACTTCGCGATTTGAAAAAACGAGCAGAAGCAGGCGAAAATTTCTCAATGTTTGCAGTTCTTTACTCCGAATGCCCAAGTGCAAAATCGGGTGGCGATTTAGGCTATTTTGGAAAAGCAACAATGGATCCTGCTTTCTCGGCCGCAGCTTTTGGGTTAAAGCCAGGGCAGATTTCGAACGTTGTAAAAAGCGAATCTGGTTATCACATTATAAAAATGGAAGATCGTATGGGCGAGAAAATTAAGTGTCGCCACATACTCTTAAAACCTAAAGTTACCATCGAAGTAAAAGAAGAAAGCATTAACCGACTCGACAGCCTTGCTCAGGTAATACGAAAAGGCGATATAAAATTTGACGAAGCTGCTTTCCGCTATTCAATGGATAAAAATTCGAGGAATAACGGTGGTTTAGTTATTAACCCGATGACGCTTTCTTCAAAATTTGATGCTGAATCATTAGATCCGGCAATATCAAAAGTGCTAACCAGCCTAGAGGTTAACGAAATATCAAAACCTTTTATTTCGACCGACGAAAAAGGCCGTGATATTATTCTGTTTGTAAAACTAATAAGCAAAACAGAACCCCACAAAGCGAATCTTTCTGAAGATTACCAACTAATTAGCGAGATGTTCCTCGAAAAAAAGAAAAACGACATGATCCAAAACTGGATTGCTGAACGTCAGTCTAAAACGTATATCAGAATAGACGACACCTATTTGAATTGCGATTTCAAATTCAAAAATTGGATAAAATAAGTTAATTTCGATTTTTAAATTAACAAGACTGATTACTGATTATTTAAACACACGAAGCATAAAATGATTTATAATAGCGATAAAGAAGCAATTGATGCTCTGCACAAAAAAAACGATGAACTGCTAAATGAAATTAAAAAAGCAATTTACGGACAGGATGATATTATTAAGCAAGTCTTAATATCTATTTTCAGCCAAGGACATTGCCTTCTCATTGGAGTTCCCGGTTTGGCTAAAACATTATTAGTGAACACTATTTCAAATGTTCTGGGCTTAGACTACAGTCGTATTCAGTTTACGCCCGACTTGATGCCATCTGACATTATCGGCACCGAGATTCTTGACCGCGACAAAGAGTTCAAGTTCTTGAAAGGTCCTATTTTCGCAAACATTGTTTTAGCCGATGAAATTAACCGCACGCCTCCTAAAACTCAATCGGCACTGCTTGAAGCTATGCAAGAGAAATCGGTGACTGCATCGGGCAACCATTTTGTGCTCGACAAACCATTTTTCGTTCTTGCAACCCAAAACCCAATTGAGCAGGAAGGAACATATCCGCTACCCGAGGCTCAATTAGACCGGTTTATGTTCTCACTTTGGCTCGATTATCCAAAATTTGATGATGAATTGACCATTGTGCGAAACACAACTTCATCGTTCCATGTTGAATTAAAAACAATTATTTCGAAAGAAGAAATTCTTGATTTTCAAAATATTATCCGCAAAATTCCAGTCAACGACAATGTGTTGAAGTATGCTGTGAACCTCGCTTCAAAAACCCGCCCGGGAACCGAACTTGCTCCGGCAGTAACCAACAACTACCTTAAATGGGGTGCAGGTCCACGTGCGTCGCAGTATCTGATTCTTGGAGCCAAAACACATGCCGCATTAAACGGACGCTACTCGCCCGATATCGATGATGTAAAAGCTGTGGCTGTTCCAATTTTAAGACACCGAATTATCAAAAACTATAAAGCTGAAGCTGAAAATATTTCGGTTGATGATATCATCAGTCAATTATTGAAATAGTCGTGATGACTCTTTGGAAAAACATATCTAAAAATATAAGCCTGACGGGAATAGTCGGGCTTCTTTTATTTATGTTCTTAATTTCCAACACTATCGAATCATTCGCCCAAAGCAAGAAGAAGAAAGAGATTCATATTGAAGATGCCGACTATCTGCTTTACGATCAATCGGTAGCCGACAATGCGCAACGCCTTATTGGAAATGTGAAATTAACACACCAGAACATGGTGCTCTTTTGCGATAGTGCATGGTTCTATTCAACATCGAACTCGGCCGATTGCTTTGGCAATGTCCACATTATCAGCAACGATACAATTAACATGTATTCCGACTTCCTCAATTTTCTTGGCGATGACAAAATGGCCCGGGCAAGTGGGAATGTCGTTCTGAAAGATCCGAAACTTACACTTACTACCGACTCGCTCGACTTTGACACCGAAAACCAAACTGGCTATTACACAACAGGAGGCAAAATAGTCGACAGCACAAATGTTCTGACCAGTATAATCGGAACCTACTATTCGCAACTCAACGAACTCTTTTTCAGAGACAGCGTGAAGCTCGTGAACGAAGATTACGTTATGACTTCGGACACAATGAAATACAATACCAAAACTGCAATAGTTTATATCATTGGCCCTACTCATATTATTGGCGACAGTTCGTACTTATACTCTGAAAATGGATGGTTCGACACCCAGAAAAACATTTCAGAACTGCTGAAGAACTCGACAATCAGGCGTGGAAACAGCCAATTACAAGGCGACTATATCTATTATGAAGACAATACAGGAAAAGGCAAGGCGAACGGAAATGTTGTTATAAACGACTTTGAAAACGACATAATTATTGCCGGCAACAAGGCCACCTATAACGATTTCACGAAGTTTGCAACGATGACCGATTCGGCATTGTTCATACAATATTACAACAACGATTCGCTTTTTCTACATGCCGACACACTGATGACAATGCAAGACACTTCGGCCACCGAAGCGAAACTTGTGATCTCGTACAACAATGTTCGTTTCTACAAAAGTGATATGCAAGGCGTTTGCGATTCGTTGATCTATTTTAGTAAAGACTCTACTATTCAGCTTTATAAAGATCCGGTTATTTGGTCTGATATCAGTCAATTAACCGCTGACTTTATCGAAATGATAAATAATGATGTGCCGCCAAATGAAGTGCATTTGAAAGAGAATTCTTTTATTATTCAGGAGCTCGATTCGATGAAGTACAATCAAATTAAAGGCAAAGACATGGTTGGCTTTATCGACAGCACCAACAACCTATACCGAATAAATGTAAACGGCAACGGGCAATCGATATACTACCCTGAAGATGAGAAAGATTACATTGGAACCAACAAGGCCGAAAGCAGCAATATTGTTCTCTATTTAGAAAAGAATAAAATTAAGCGAATCAGTTTTCTGACTTCGCCTGTAGGAAAAATGAACCCTCTTCTGGAAGAAATTTCTCCGGAAACAAGGCTCGAAGGATTTTCGTGGAGGGGAAATGACAGGCCATTAAGCAAGTTCGACATATTCAGAGACAAGTCAGGTTCTCCACTACCCGAAAACCTACCTCAATCGGAGATAAACAATGAACTTCCTGAAATTGAAGGATTAAAACAACACACTATTGATGGAACATCAACAAAAAAGGACATAAAACCTCTACCTTCCGACGTAAAAGATGACACGCTTAAAGAAGAATAGGTTTTTAAGCCTCTCTCCTACTTTCTGGTTATTCACCAAAGAAATCTTCGAGCTTATCGGCCATATTATTAGCTAGTTGTTTTGCCTCCTCTGATTTATCATACTTGAGCGCGCCTTTTTCTTCAACCGAAGGGTTTACAATTTCCCATTGAATAGCTTCGGCAAATTTTTCAAGGTTCTT
>CAZRXT010000072.1:0-9815 GCA_964604035.1 uncultured Prolixibacteraceae bacterium
GTTAATTATCAAGATTTTAATCGGCATAAAGTTTCATCTAACCTCGACGAGCGTACGTTGCACGAAATTTATCTTCCTGCTTTTAAAATGACAGTGCAAGAAGGTGGAGTTGCCACAGTTATGACTTCTTATAATCTTGTAAATGGAGTTCATGCGTCGCAGAGTGACTACCTTAATAATCAGATATTAAAAGGCCAGTGGGGTTTTGATGGCTTCATCATGTCCGATTGGGTCTCGACTTACGATGGAATTGCTTGCGCTAAAGGAGGACTTGACCTGGAAATGCCTTCAGGAAAATTTATGGCTCCTGATACGTTGATCACGGCAATCAAAAATGGTCAGCTCGATGAAAAATTGATCGACGACAAGGTTCGTAGAATTTTGACTGTTTACAAACGTTTTGGGTTGCTGAAAAATGCGGATATAGCTCAGGGGTATAAAGTTGATGAGGCTTTTGTTCGCTCTACGGCGCTCGATGCTGCGCGTGGAGGTATAGTTCTTCTGAAAAACGAGTCAAACTTTCTTCCTGTTGATAAACAGAAAATTAAATCGATAGCAGTAATTGGACCTAATGGAAATCCTGCTGTTACTGGCGGCGGTGGTAGTTCTTTTGTTGAACCAATTCATTCCGTTTCGGTTTTCGACGCGGTGAAACAAGTTGCCGGCGATGGCGTTGATGTGAAATTTTCAAAAGGGGTTTATACCGGAGAACGTCTTCCTGATGGATTCTTCGACAATTTCAACTTTTATGTGATTGAAAATGGAGCTAAAAAGCTGGGAGTAAAAGCCGAATTCTATAAAGGCACCAAGTTGGAAGGTGATATAATTCATTCAAAAGTATTTGAAAAACTGAATCTTAATTTAGGCCAAATGGCTTCAGATATTGTTCCCGGCGAAGATTTCTCGGCTCGGTTTACATGCTATTTCTCTCCCGAAGTTAGCGGTTCGTACTGGCTTGGATTAGCTGGAGATGATGGATATAGACTTTTTGTTGATGGCAAAATGATTATTGAACAATGGCAAAATCAGGGCGAAACAATCAGAAAATATGAATCAGACTTTAAAAAAGGACAGGAGTATAAGATCGAAGTTGAATATTACCAGGGCGGAGGAGATGCTATTATTCGTCTTGCATCTCAGAAACGTGAAGGCAAAGATTTAGGCCCTGAAGAATATGTTGCACAAGCGGCAAAACTTGCAAAGGAATCTGATATCGCAATTGTATGTGTTGGTTTCAGCAATGAAAATGAGTCTGAGGGATCGGACAGATCGTTTGAAATGCCGTTCAACCAGAATGAACTCATTCAGAAAATCAGCGCTGTAAACCCCAATACCATTGTTATTTTAAACGGTGGGGGCAATGTTGAAATGGAAACATGGATAAATGGGGTAAAAGGGTTGCTTCATGCATGGTATCCGGGAGGTGAAGGTGCATTGGCTGTTGCTGAAATCATCTTTGGTGTTACAAATCCATCGGGAAAGTTGCCTGTTTCTTTTGAAAGTAAATTGGAAGATAACCCAACTTTCAACAGTTATTGGGACGATGACAACGACCTGAATGTTGATTTCAAAGAAGGCATTTTCGTTGGCTACAGACATTACGACAATAGCACTGTTAAACCAAGATTTCCATTCGGTTACGGACTTTCGTACTCCACTTTTAATATTGACAATGTGAAAGTTGAAAATGAAAACATCAAGTCGGGCGATATAAAGTTTTCAGTTGATGTAACAAATACAGGCAGCCTTGATGGAGCCGAAGTCGTTCAGGTTTACGTCTCCGACAAAGAGTCTTCATTGCCACGCCCTGTTAAGGAATTGAAGGAATTTGGCAAAGTATTTCTGAAGAAAGGTGAAAAGAAAACCCTTTCCTTCAGCCTTAATAAAGATGCATTTTCATATTACGACCCTTCAAAACATGAATGGGTTCTTGAACCAGGAAAATTTGAGATACTTATAGGAAATTCATCTGTTGATATCAAACAACAGATTCCATTAGAGATTAGATAATTTGTTAGGTTGAGTTAAAAAGGGTGTCGAATTATTTGTCGATACCCTTTTTTCTTTTTTGGTAACCAGATAATTCTGTAAAGAAATAATTTGGAGTTTCGATAAAAAAATCCCGAAATCGAAAGGTTTCGGGATTTTATATTGATAGAATTGTTGTTACACGTTAAATCGGAAGTGCATAATGTCACCATCCTGCACAATGTATTCTTTGCCTTCAACGCCCATTTTGCCAGCTTCTTTACATGCAGCTTCGGTTCCAAGAGCAACAAAGGTGTCGTATTTAATTACCTCGGCACGAATAAAGCCCTTTTCAAAATCGGAGTGGATAACACCTGCAGCTTGAGGTGCGGTATATCCGTCGTGGAAAGTCCATGCACGAACTTCTTTAACCCCAACGGTGAAATAGGTTTTAAGGTTCAATATCCGGTAGGCTTCTTTTATAAGTTTTGCTACACCCGATTCTTTTAACCCCAAATCATCAAGGAACATTTGGCGCTCTTCAAAGCTTTCGAGCTCGGCAATATCGGCTTCTGTTGCGGCGGCAATCATCAGCATTCCAGCGTGTTCTTCCTCAATAATTGGGCGGATCATGTCAACATATTTGTTTCCGGTTACAACCGAAGCTTCGTCAACATTACAAACATAAAGCACGGGCTTGTCGGTGAGCAGGTAAAGATCCGAAACCAACGACTGGCTCTCTTTGTCGAGCTCAACAACTCGTGCCGATTTGCCTGTTTCGAGTACCGCTTTGTAGTTTTCGAGTATGGCTAACGTTTTCAAGGCTTGTTTATCGCCACCTGTGCGGGCTTGTTTTGCTATTTTTGTTATTCGAGCTTCAATTGTTTCTAAATCTTTAATTTGAAGTTCGAAATCGATTGTCTCTTTATCGCGGATAGGGTTTATTGAACCATCTACATGGGTAATGTTATCGTCGTCGAAACAACGGATTACATGAATAATAGCATCGGTTTCGCGAATGTTTCCAAGGAATTTATTACCCAATCCTTCGCCTTTGCTGGCACCTTTTACCAAGCCGGCTATATCAACAATTTCGACAGTTGTTGGCACAACACGCTGTGGGTTAACCAACTTTTCGAGTACAACCAACCGGTCGTCGGGAACAGTAATTACCCCAACATTAGGTTCGATAGTACAAAAAGGGAAGTTTGCCGACTGAGCTTTAGCATTCGATAAACAATTGAAAAGGGTTGATTTTCCTACGTTTGGCAACCCAACGATACCACATTTTAACGACATGTATTCTACATTTTTTATTGCGGATGCAAAAGTAGCTTTTTTTGCTTATAATTTTCTATGCCGATCTTTTCGTCGTTAGCTTGCTCCATTTCGTTCACACATAATTCATATTGAGGCTTCTTTTTGTTATGATTTTCTTTTTTTGCTGATTTAAACGTCAATAGTTTTATTTTTGATCGACTAAACCGAAATTAATAATGGAGAAACATCTTCATGTAATAGCATTTAATGTTCCTTATCCTGCCGATTATGGCGGGGTTATCGATGTTTTTTATCGATTAAAGGCGTTGAGTAACGAAGGTGTGAAAATTCATCTTCACTGCTTTGAATATGGCCGCGAAGGAGCTAAAGTATTAACTGATATTTGCGCTGAGGTTGTTTATTACAAACGATCAATGTCGTTTGTAAACCAAGTTTCGAAACTGCCTTACATTGTGAAATCGCGTTCAAATCCCGATTTGCTCAACAATCTTCTGAAAGACAATTATCCAATTCTTTTTGAAGGTTTACATTCTTGCTTCTATCTGAACCACCCAGAGTTAGAGAAAAGGTCGAAAATTGTTAGATGCCACAATGTTGAGCACGACTACTATAACTCTTTGGCTAAGAACACTCCGCTTGGTTTTTTGCGACTTTATTTCCGAATTGAAGCCCAAAAGCTGAAACGTTTTGAAAAGATTCTAAATTACGCAAATCATATCACCGCAATTTCAGAGTCGGATGAAGCGTATTTCCAAAGTCACTATGGAAAAACGTTTATTACGCCGCCTTGCCATCAAAGCGAGGAGGTGAATATTGCAAGCGGAGAGGGGAAATACATTCTATATCATGGCAATTTGAGTGTTCAGGAAAACGACGAAGCAGCCAGGTATATTGTTGAAAAAATTGCGCCTAATGTTGGTTCCCATTTTCTTATTGCGGGGAAAAACCCAATGCCGACACTTCAGAAAGAAGTTTACAAAGCCGACAATGTTCAGCTTGTTTCTAATCCCGATGAAGAGCAGTTACAGCAACTTATTTATGGAGCCCACATCAACTTATTACCAACTTTTCAGGCTACGGGCTTTAAGTTGAAACTACTTAATGCCTTGTTTAACGGTCGTTTCTGTATGGGAACTCCTCAACTTGTAGTGGGTACAGGCCTGCAAGATTTCTGCATTCTTGTTGAAAACGATCAGCAAATGATTGATAAAATTGGTGAGTATTTGCAAAAAGAATTTACCCCCGAAATGGTGCAGCTACGCAAAGAAGTCTTAAACAGCCGTTTTTCAAACAAAGCTTCTGTTCAAAAAATTATTGCATTGATTTAGAAAGTTCTGAAGAGCTACTCCTCTTCAGAACCCGTAAAACCACCAAAGTGTTTCATGAACTGAACTCGTTGGTATAATGTTGGATTTTTCACCGATTTTGAACTTGCAACACCAATTAAATCATTCAGATTTTCATAGTTGTTGGCATCCATCCATCTCGATATACTTTTATTCATCTCTTCAATGAAATCGTATCCGTGTTTGTAAACCCCCGATACAACTTGCACTGCCGAAGCTCCGGCCATCAACATTTTTATTGCAGTTTGGTAATCTTGAACGCCAGTGCTGGCCGCAAGGTTGCACTTTGCAATAGGTGATGTTATGCCTATCCAGCGGAGAGATTCGAGGTATTCAAAAGGATAACTTAGAACCTTTGCTGCCACAAGTTCTTTTGTGTCAATATCGATATCAACGTTGTAGAAACGGTTGAATAAAGTGATTCCTGCAACTCCAGTCTCCGACAAATCTTTGATCATCAAGGCTAAATCTGAGAAATAAGAAGATATTTTAATGGCGACAGGAATCGAAACTTCGGCCATTACCTTTTTAATTGTATGAAAATAGTAGTGACGAATGGACTGAGCATCGCGCTCAACATCCGAAGGCATTACAAACAGGTTAAGTTCGAGAGCATCGACGCCTGCAGAGGCGAGTTTGCGGGCAAAGAAAGCCCAGTCGCTGCCCGATGTGCAATTTATGCTGGCAACAATTGGTATTTTAACCCCCGAACTTTTAGCTTCTGAAATCAGTTGCAGGTAATGCTTAACCTTGTCGTTTTTGATCTCATAGTCGAAATAGTCGAGATACTCTTGATTTGCATAACCAATTGATTGTTTGTTGAATTCATCCTCAAACTCGGCATATATTTCTTCTTCAAAGACCGATTTTAATACAACAGCTCCAGCTCCGAATTTTTCGAGCATCTTTATTTTTTCAACCGATGACGTTAGTCCGGAACTACCAATAATGATTGGAGATTTCAAATCTAAGCCAAAGAAGCGGGTTGTTAAGTTTGCCATTTTCAATGATATTTTAGTTGCAATAAAAGACTAAGTTAATTATTTTCAGAAAGATATTCGTGCATCGATTTTGCTGCATTTCGGCCATCGCCCATTGCCAAAATTACGGTAGCACCACCACGCACAATGTCGCCACCTGCAAAAATTACAGGAATAGATGATTGCATGTTTTCGCCAACTTCAATGGTTCCCCATTTACTTACTTTAAGGTCGGGTAGGCAGGCTGGTATCAGTGGGTTTGGCGAAACGCCAACGGCAACAACTACTAAATCAACATCAATCTCAGATTCCAAACCTTCAACTTCAACTGGTTTACGGCGGCCCGAAGCATCGGGTTCGCCAAGTTCCATGTGTTGGAGGCGCATTTTGTTCACACGCCCGGTTTCATCGGCATAATATTCTAACGGATTGGCAAGGTTAATAAATTCGATGCCTTCTTCAATAGCATGTTTTACCTCTTCAACACGAGCTGGCATTTCGGCTCTTGAGCGGCGGTAAACAATCATTGCACGTTCGGCACCTAACCGTTTGGCTGTTCGAACAGAATCCATTGCTGTGTTTCCACCTCCAATTACGGCAACATTCTTACCTTTCAGAACAGGAGTGTCAAACTCATCGCTTGAAGCATTCATGAGGTTAACCCTGGTGAGGTATTCGTTGCTCGACATAATGCCGTTATAATTTTCGCCAGGAATATTCATGAAACGAGGTAACCCTGCGCCACTTCCAACAAAGAAACCTTTAAATCCGTCTTCTTTCAACTGGTCGAACGAGGCTGTTCTTCCAACAATGAAGTTTTTCTCAAATTTCACACCCATCTGTTTCATATTCTCCAGTTCGGTGTCGACAATTGAATTTGGTAGCCTGAATTCAGGGATACCATATTTCAGAACGCCTCCAATTTCGTGAAGGGCTTCAAAAACGGTTACGTCGTAGCCAAGTTTTATCATGTCGCCTGCAAAAGATAACGACGATGGTCCCGAGCCAATTGTTGCCACTTTTATACCGTTTGATGGGGCGCATTCGGGAATGGAGATAGAACCCGATTCTCGTTCCCAGTCGGCAGCAAAGCGTTCGAGGTAGCCAATTGCAACGGCATCTTTATTGAGTTTTGTTTTGTAGAAACATTTTTCTTCGCACTGCTTTTCCTGCGGGCAAACACGTCCGCAAACGGCTGGCAGTGCGCTGGTTTGCTTCAATGTGGCGGCTGCTTCGCCAAATTCGTTACGTTCTATATTTTTTATGAATTCAGGGATGTTGATTTGCACAGGGCAACCTTCCATGCAGGTAGGGTTGGCGCAATCCATGCAACGCGAAGCTTCAACAATGGCTTGCTCTTTGCTGAGGCCAGTGTTCACTTCCATGTTTTGATATTTTACCCTCTCATTTGGATCGACTTCGGGCATGTGCACACGGGGAATGTCGGTACGTTCTTTGCCTTTTAATTTTTTACGAAGCTCAACACGCCATTCCTGTTCTCTTCTATCTTTTAAATATTCTTCTAAGGTTGTCATTATATTGTAGTTGAAAGAGTCTATAATTGTTTTTGCTGATGATTAAAGTTTCAAATCTATTTCGACATGTATTGTTCCATGTCGGCTTTTTCTTCTTTTTTGTATCCGCCAAGGCGCATCATCATTTCGTCGAAATCTATTTGATGGGCATCAAATTCAGGTCCGTCAACACAAGTAAATTTGGTTTTTCCGCCAACAGTAACCCTGCAAGCTCCGCACATTCCGGTGCCGTCGACCATTAGCGCGTTGAGGCTTGCCTGTGTTGGGATGTTGTATTTTTTTGTGAGCAACGAGGTGAATTTCATCATAATGGCAGGGCCAATGGCAATGCATTCGTCAACTTTTTCGCGAAGAATAACCTCTTCAGCTCCTTGAGTTACCAACCCTTTTTTGCCGTGAGAACCGTCGTCGGTCATAATGATTACTTCATCCGACCATTTTCGAACTTCGTCTTCGAGAATGATTAAATCTTTTGAACGGGCAGCTAATACTGATATTACGCGGTTGCCGGCTTTCTTGAATCCTTCAATAATTGGAAGTAAAGGGGCAATTCCAACACCACCACCACAGGCCAAAATTGTTCCAACATTGTGTATTTCGGTTGCTTTTCCTAGAGGTCCAACTAAATCGTGGAGCGAGTCGCCAACATTCATTTTTGCCAGCTTCTCGGTGCTAACGCCCACTGTTTGTGCAATTATAGTGATGGTTCCTTTTTGTTCATCGGCACCGGCAATAGTTAGTGGAATACGTTCTCCATTTTCTGAGACTCTTAGAATGATGAAGTTTCCGGGTTTCCTCGATTTTGCAATCAAGGGAGCTTCAACTACCAGCTTTACGACATTTTTGGAAAAGAATTCCTTTTCGACAATACGGTTCATTGATTTAATTTTAGTTCAAAAAATTTGCATTCTTGTTTACAAAAATAGAATGATCCAGCTTCCAGCCTTTATGTTTCTTGTAATTTCTTTAATTTTTTTAAAAAATACGAAATACACTTAACACTTGCGGCGAATTGTTTTCTATTTTTGAAGTTTTTCTTTTCTCATTAAAATTGATTTTTAATTCATTGTAAAACTTTTAATGTCAATTTGTAACGTATAGAAGTAGATTAAACTCTCTAAGTTTTTTATGATTTTGAACCAGAATTTGCGTCCAACTGAATTTGTTTTAGCCCTAACCGAACACCGTGTTTTGGGGCATGTTATTGCTCCATTTTTAATCAGAAAAAATGATGCAGGTACTTTTTATGCTATTGTTTCTCAGGTTATATTGGCCGACATCGAGAAACTTGATTTTGACTTCTTGCCTGTTCACCGGAAAATTGTTCAGCTAACCGAGAGTTACAGCGATGATAATTTGGCCCGTAAGTTTTCAAGGAAATTGGGGAGTAAAGAGTTTTTCCAGACCCTCGACCCAACTATTTTTACAAAACATATCAGCCCGTTTATCGATAAGCAGGTGGTTGAATGCCTTAGTCTTGCTCAGAAAAATGGGTTGAGGTTGTATCATAAGCCACCAAAGTACAGCAATGTTTACGATGAAGATTTGATCGAGATTTTGGAGAAAACGGCTCGCCCGGTTTTCAATTTCGATTTGACAAGTGAAGGGCTTAAATATTTCCTTCAGATTTATTACGACGAGAAGCCACTCAAAATTCTTTTCAGAAAGCCAGTGATGGTTGCCGATACTCCTTGCCGTATGGTTATCAACAACAAATTGTATGCGTTCGAAAAGGTTTCGGGAAAGCGGTTGTTGCCATTCCTTGAGAAAGAGTTTGTGAAAGTGCCGCCCACGGTGACTGAGAAATACCTGAAAACATTCGTCTTTAATATTGTACGCGATAACGATGTGGTGGCAAATGGCTTCGATATTCTTACTCTCGACTCCGACAAGAGGCTGATTATTACGGTTGAACGTGGACTCGATTTGGAGCCAATGCTTGTGTTGAGGTTTCAGTATGCGTCGAAACGTTTTCTTGCCGATAAAAAGGGCGATGTTGAGGTCGATCTGAAAATGGAAAACGGAAAGTATGTGTTCCGTAAATACAAACGCAATTTCGAGTGGGAGAAAGAGATGGTCGACTTCCTACGAACAAAGGGGCTTGTGCTTAGCGGAAACCGCCTTACCATTGCCAAAGATTCCGACTTGTTTAAAGACGAACCGCAGTTTGCAATTATCAACTGGATAAATAGGTTGAAGGATGAACTTGGTGAAAAGAATATTTTAATTGAACAGCAGATTAGCGACATAAAATACTACACCGGATCGCAGGAAATTAAAGTCGATATGAAATCGGAAGACGACTGGTTCGACCTCTATGCCATGGTTTCGTTTGGCGATTTTAAGTTTCCTTTCATCCGTTTGAAAAAAAACATTCTGGCCGGAAAGCGCGAATACCTTTTGCCCAATGGCGAAGTGGCAATCCTTCCGCTGGAGTGGTTTGCCTATTTTCGCGAGCTCATTTCGTTTGCCGAAGGCGACGGCGAGAACCTGAAGTTTGCAAAACACCATTATAAAATACTTGAAGAGAACCTTAAAGGGCTCGACCCAAAGATTAATGAGAAGGTAAAAGATATCGAGAGTCAGGCATTCGAGCTGATTCCGTTGCCCGAAGGGTTGAAGGCAAACCTCCGAAGTTATCAGGAAGAGGGCTTCTCGTGGATGTACGCGCTTGGTCAAAAAAACTTTGGTGGCTGCCTTGCCGA
>CAZRXT010000073.1:0-9670 GCA_964604035.1 uncultured Prolixibacteraceae bacterium
ATATATCCTTTTTCTTTAAGGATTTTTGTTATCTCTTTCTTTAGGTTTGATGCAGGTATGTCTACGACTTTGTGACCTGCTTTAATGGCATTTCTCAACCTGGTTAAATAATCTGAAATTGGATCAGTCATTTTCTTTCAAATTTTAAATTACCAACTAGCTTTTTTAACTCCTGGAATAAGACCTTGAGATGCCATTTCCCTAAAATTGATACGGCTAATTCCAAACTGCCTCATATATCCTTTTGGCCTACCAGTAAGTTTGCAACGATTATGCAATCTTATTGGAGATGAATTCTTAGGCAATTTTTGTAAGCCAATATAATCGCCGTTTGCTTTAAGTTCTGCACGTTTTGCAGCATACTTTTCGATAAGCTCTGCACGCTTAACTTCGCGGGCTTTCATTGATTCTTTAGCCATATCCTATTTATTTTTTTCGTTTTTAAACGGCAAACCAAATTCACGTAATAAAGCTAAACCTTCTTCATCTGTTTTGGCTGTTGTCACAAATGTGATGTTCATACCAGTAAGACGGCTAACTTTATCTAGAACAATTTCAGGAAAAATTATTTGCTCGGTAATACCGAGAGTATAATTGCCTCTTCCATCGAGCTTTGCCTCAATACCTTTGAAGTCGCGGATACGAGGTAAGGCTACAACAATAAGACGTTCAAGGAATTCGTACATTCTTTGACTACGCAAAGTTACACGAACGCCAATAGGCATCTTTTTCCTGAGTTTGAAATTAGAAATATCCTTACGGGAAAGTGTCTGAACAGCTTTCTGCCCTGCAATGTTAGACATTTCTTCTGTAGCGAGTTCCATCAATTTCTTGTCGGAAACAGAAGCGCCTAAACCTTGATTCAACACTATTTTTTCGAGCCTTGGTACCTCCATGATACTTTTGTAACCAAACTCTTTCATTAAAGCTGGTACAACTTGCTCTTTGTATTTGCTATGAAGCACAGGTACAAATTCCATTACTTGATCTCCTCCCCTGATTTTTTTGAGTAACGAACTAATTTCCCGTCAGCATTAAGTTTACGCCCTATACGGGTTTTAACACCAGTTTTTGGATCAGCCAACATAAGATTGGAGACGTGGATTGAAGCCTCTTGTTCTAAGATTCCACCTTGAGGGTTTTTAGAATTAGGTTTGGTGTGTTTCTTCACCATGTTAACTCCTTCCACAATAGCACGGTCTTTATCCCGATTTACTTCGAGAACTTTCCCTTTTTGGCCTTTTGAATTGCCAGTGATTACCAAAACGGTATCACCTTTTTTAATATGTAACTTTTTCTGCATTGCTCTTGATTTTCAATTATAGTACTTCAGGAGCAAGAGATACGATCTTCATGTATTGATCACGTAATTCACGAGCAACTGGCCCAAAAATACGTGTTCCACGAATTTCTCCTGCGTTATTTAACAGGACAACAGCGTTGTCGTCAAATCGGATATAGGAACCATCAGCGCGTCGTACTTCTTTTCTGGTACGAACTACAACTGCTTTCGAAACGGCACCTTTTTTAATACCGCCTGAAGGCAAAGCGCTTTTTACAGTCACAACAACCATATCGCCAAGAGAAGCATATCTTTTCCCAGTACCTCCAAGTACACGAATGATCAGCGCTTCTTTAGCTCCACTGTTGTCTGCTACAGTACATCTACTTTCTTGTTGTATCATGGTTACTTAGCTCTTTCAATGATTTCTACTAATCTCCAACCTTTAGTTTTACTTAAAGGACGAGTTTCCATAATTTTCACAGTATCGCCAATGTTGCAATCGTTTTTGTCATCCTCGGCGTAGAATTTTGATGTCTTATTTACGAATTTACCGTAAATAGGGTGCATCACTTTACGCTTTTCGGCAACAACGATGGTTTTATCCATTTTATTACTCACTACAACACCGATACGTTCTTTCCTGAGGTTTCTTGTATTTTCCATCGTTATTGAATTACTTATTCTCAGTTAACACACGGCTACGCAACTCAGTATTAAGCCTTGCAATAGTTTTACGAGCCTCTGTAATAAGAATTGGATTCTCAAGAGGGGTTACTGCATGGTTTAATCGCATACGAACGAGTTTTTCTTTTTCAGAAACGATTCGTTCTGCTATTTCCTTTGTTGATAACTCTTTAATTTCCGAAATTTTCATCAGGTAAAATTTTTTAATGATCTGATGTTAACAATTATTCGCTTACTGAAGTCTCAACAAAATCACGACGAACTACAAATTTCGTAGTAATTGGCAACTTTTGAGCAGCCAAGCGGAGAGCTTCTTTAGCAATTTCAAAAGGAACACCTTCGGCTTCAATTAGAATGCGACCCGGAGTAACCGGAGCCACAAAAGCTTCTGGAGCACCCTTACCTTTACCCATACGTACCTCTGCAGGCTTCTTTGTAATAGGTTTATCAGGAAAGATGCGAATCCAAATTTGTCCCTGACGTTGCATGTGCCTTGTTACGGCAACACGAGCTGACTCGATTTGACGGCCTGTAATCCAAGCTGTTTCGAGTGCTTTTATTCCAAAAGATCCAAATGCAAGTTGATTACCACGTTGAGCATCACCTTTCATTTTTCCTTTTTGTACTCTTCTAAATTTTGTCTTTTTTGGTTGTAACATCCTTAACAATCTTTAAGGGTTAATTACTTCTTTTTTCTGCGATTGCCGCCTTTTGGGGCACCACTACCTTTGGTATTAATACCAGTAGTATTTTTCATACCTACATTTGGTGAAAGGTCGCGTTTACCATATAATTCACCTTTGCAGATCCAAACTTTCACACCTATTAGCCCAGTCTTGGTAAGAGCCTCGGCAAGAGCATAATCAATATCAGCTCTAAGTGTGTGCAGTGGAGTACGACCATCTTTGTACATTTCTGAACGTGCCATTTCAGCGCCATTGAGTCGTCCGGAACAAAGCACCTTGATTCCTTCAGCTCCCATTCGCATGGTAGATGCGATAGCCATTTTAGTAGCACGTCTGTACGCGATTTTACCTTCAATTTGGCGAGCAATGTTGCTAGCTACAATCTGAGCATCCATTTCTGGTCTCTTGATTTCGAAGATGTTGATTTGCACTTCTTTCGAAGTAATTTTCTTCAATTCTTCTTTTAGCTTGTCAACTTCCTGACCTCCTTTACCAATAATAATACCCGGTCTAGAAGTGTGTACAGTGATAGTGATAAGCTTAAGTGTACGTTCGATAATAATTTTTGAGACACTTGCTTTTGCAAGACGAGCACTCAAATATTTACGAATTTTGTAATCTTCGACTAACTTATCGCCATAATTGTTTCCACCGAACCAGTTGGAATCCCAACCTCTGATGATTCCTAAACGATTTGCAATCGGATTAGTTTTCTGTCCCATGTATTATTAAATTATTCGGTTACAGGATTTTTACTATCCAAATATATAGTAACATGATTTGATCTTTTGCGAATACGATGTGCCCTACCTTGTGGGGCAGGTTGAATTCGTTTCAACATACGACCAGAATCAACAAAAATTTGTGAAACAAAAAGCTTGCTCTCTTCGAGACGTGCGCTTTCATTTTTAGCTTGCCAGTTAGCAATTGCAGAAAGTAAAAGCTTTTCAACTCTCTGTGAAGCTTCCTTCGATGAGAATTTCAATACGTCGAGGGCTCTGTTAACTTCCATTCCTCTCACCATATCTGCGACTAAACGCATTTTACGTGGAGAAGTTGGACAGTTACGAAGCACAGCGAAGTATTGATTCTTTCTTTCTTCTTTACGCTTGTTAGCTGTATTTCTTTTTCTTGCACCCATTGTCTTTCTTTTAAGATGATTTTACAATTCACGCTTACTTACGGTTGCCAGCGTGTCCCCTATATGTACGGGTTGGCGCAAATTCACCTAGTTTATGTCCTACCATATTTTCGGTTACATATACCGGGATGAATTTGTTTCCGTTATGAACAGCGATTGTGTGTCCTACCATATCAGGAGAAATCATTGATGCACGGGCCCAAGTCTTAATAACGCTTTTTTTACCAGCCTCATTCATACTAAGTATTTTCTTCTCGAGTTTGAATGCGATAAAAGGCCCTTTTTTCAATGAACGACTCATACTTCTTACCTTTTACAAAATTATTTCTTACGTTTTTCTAATATGTACTTGCTGGATGCTTTCTTAGGACGACGAGTTTTGTAGCCCTTAGCCAACAGACCCTTACGTGAACGAGGATGACCTCCAGAGGCACGTCCTTCACCACCACCCATTGGGTGATCGACAGGGTTCATTACAACACCACGAACACGAGGACGACGTCCTAACCAACGAGAGCGACCAGCTTTACCTGAACGTTCAAGGTTGTGTTCTGTGTTTCCAACAGTACCTACAGTAGCTTTGCAGGTTGTGAGTACCATGCGTGATTCTCCTGAAGGTAACTTCAGAATTGCATACTTTCCATCACGAGAAAGAAGCTGAGCATAAGTTCCAGCGCTTCGAGCCATTACACCACCCTGACCGGGTCTGAGCTCAATATTATGAACAATGGTACCAAGAGGAATCCTGGCAAGTGGAAGGGAATTTCCTACTTCAGGTGCAACACCTTCACCACTAACAACAGTTTGACCAACTTTCAAACCGTTTGGTGCAAGGATGTACCTTTTTTCTCCATCAGTGTATACCAACAACGCAATGCGTGCACTGCGGTTTGGGTCATACTGAATAGATTCTACTAAAGCTTCAACATCGTTCTTATCACGTTTAAAGTCGATAATACGATATTTCCGCTTATGCCCCCCACCTATATACCTCATTGTCATACGACCGACACTATTACGTCCTCCGGTCTTCTTTATGGGCTCTAACAACGATTTCTCAGGTGTCGACTCTGTAATTGTATCAAAGACACCAGCTATCTTGTGTCTCTGACCAGGTGTTACAGGTTTAAATTTACGTACTGCCATATTTTATTAAATATTGCTATAAAAATCAATAGTCTGTCCTGCTTCCAATGTAATAAGAGCTTTCTTATATGCATTGGTTCTGCCTTTTTGTACTCCAGATTTGGTGTAACGAGATTTCAATTTTCCACCATAAACCATGGTGTTAACAGAAACAACGTCAACGCTATAAATAGCTTTAATTGCTGCTTTTATCTGGTCTTTGCTTGCGCGGCGGTTTACAATAAAGCCGAAACGGTTCAGTTTTTCTGACTGTGCCGTCATCTTTTCTGTAACCAATGGTTTTACTAAAATGTCCATTTTTCTCTATTTAATTGTTAAACACACCTTCAATTTTATCCAACGAACTTTCCAAGATCACAACAGATGATGCATTCAAAATGTCATATGTCGTTAAATCAGAGGCGTTTACAACTTTAACGCCTTGTAAATTTCTGGAGGACAAATATATGTTTTTATTTCCTTCTGCGATAACGAATAAAGACTTTTTATCGTTAATTTTCAGATTTTTCTGAATTGTAATGAATTCCTTGGTTTTTGGAGCTTCTAAATTGAAATCTTCCAAAATAATGATTCCATTATCTTTCGCTTTATAAGTAAGTGCTGATTTACGAGCAAGAAGCTTTACTTTCTTGTTTAATTTAAATTCGTAATTTCTTGGACGAGGACCGAATACACGACCACCACCAATGAAAACTGGAGATTTTAAACTGCCAGCACGAGCTCCACCGGTACCTTTTTGTCTTTTGATTTTACGAGTACTTCTTGAAACTTCAGCACGTTCTTTCGATTTATGAGTACCCTGACGTTGATTTGCTAAATACTGCTTAACATCGAGATAAATAGCATGGTCATTGGGCTCAATACCATAAATAAGGCTGTTTAATTCAACCTTCTTACCGGTTTCTTTACCTTGAATATTTAGTACATTTAATTCCATTACTTCCAAACAATTAAGTATGAACCTTTAGCGCCAGGCACAGAGCCTTTTACTACTAATAAATTATTCTCAGGAATTACTTTCATTACCTGGAGGTTTTCGATTGTAACCCTGTTGTTACCATCGCGGCCACCCATTCTCATTCCTTTAAATACTCTTGAAGGCCAAGACGAAGCACCAAGCGAACCTGGAGCACGTAAACGATTGTGCTGTCCGTGTGTTGCATCGTTCACACCCCGGAAGTTGTGACGTTTAACAACACCTTGAAAACCTTTACCTTTTGTTGTACCGGTAACATCTACCCATTCAGCATCATTGTAAAAGTCGACAGTCAGAACCTGACCTAGAGAAACTTCTTCATCGAAGGGTTCTACTTCAATTACTTTACGTTTTGGAGTTGTACCTGCTTTTTTGAAATGCCCCAACTCTTGATTTGTTGTGTGCTTTTCTTTCTTTTCATCAAAAGCAATTTGAACTGCATCGTACCCGTCGGTTGCTTGGGTTTTCACCTGAGTAACCACACATGGTCCAAGTTCAATCACAGTGCATGGGATGTTTTTCCCCTCAACACTGAATACGGATGTCATTCCGATTTTCTTTCCGATTAATCCTTGCATTACTACACGATTTTTTTGTTATCAAACTTTGATTTCAACTTCGACACCACTTGGCAATTCAAGTTTCATTAAGGCATCGATTGTTTTTGCTGTCGAGCTGTAAATGTCGATCAACCTATTGTATGAGCTCAACTGATACTGATCGCGAGATTTTTTGTTCACGAAAGTAGAACGCAAAACTGTGAAAATCCTTTTGTTTGTAGGCAGTGGTATAGGACCACTAACTACAGCACCTGTGGCTTTTACAGTCTTAACGATCTTTTCAGCAGATTTGTCAACCAAATTGTGATCGTAAGATTTCAGCTTAATTCTGATTTTTTGACTCATAATATTATAATTGTATAAATTATAGTAAATCTACTCGTCCTTTAGCTTCAGTCAACACTGCAACTGCAATACTTTTTGGAACTTCCTCATAATGTGAGAATTCCATAGTTGATGTTGCTCTACCTGAAGAAAGGGTACGTAACACTGTTACATAACCAAATTGTTCTGCTAAAGGTACTTTGGCTTTAATTACACGGGCACCACCTTTTGAATCCATTCCTTCAACCTGACCACGACGGCGGTTTAAGTCAGAAATAATATCTCCCATATAATCTTCTGGAGTTGTTATTTCAACTTTCATAATAGGTTCAAGCAAGATAGGGCTGGCTTTGCTAGCAGCGCTTTTGAAAGCTTGTTTTGCACAAATTTCGAACGACAATTGGTCTGAGTCAACAGGGTGGAATGAACCATCGATTAATGTTACTTTCAATGCTTCGATTGGGAATCCTGCCAATGGTCCGTTAGACATAGCAGCTTTGAATCCTTTTTCAACAGAAGGAACGTATTCGCGAGGAATATTTCCACCTTTAACTGCGTCGACAAATTCAAGTCCGATTTTACCTTCAGGTGAAGCTTCTACTTTAACGATGATGTCGGCAAATTTACCACGTCCACCAGTTTGTTTTTTGAATACTTCGCGCAGTTGAACAGAACCTTTGATTGCTTCTTTGTAAGCTACTTGAGGTTTTCCTTGATTACATTCAACCTTAAACTCACGTTTCAAACGGTCAATAATAATTTCGAGGTGAAGTTCACCCATACCACGGATTACAGTTTGACCTGTTTCTTCGTCGGTATTAACACGGAAAGTAGGATCTTCTTCGGCTAATTTAGATAAACCGAATCCTAATTTATCGAGGTCTTTTTGTGTTTTTGGTTCAACGGCAATACCAATTACTGGTTCTGGGAAAGACATTGCTTCCATTACCAAAGGGTTGTCGATATCGCAAAGTGTATCTCCGGTACGAGTATCTTTTAAGCCTACTACAGCACAAATATCACCAGCTTCAATCACATCACGTGGCTGTTGCTTGTTTGAGTGCATTTGGTAGATACGAGAAATACGTTCTTTTTTACGTGTACGTGGGTTATAATAGGTACCACCACCTTCAAGTTTACCAGAATAAACACGAATAAAAGTTAATCGTCCAACATAAGGGTCTGTAGCAATTTTAAATGCTAAGGCTGAAGTTGGTTCGTCGACATCTGGTTTACGACGAATTTCAACTTCATCGTCATCTACATCGCGGCCAACTAATTCACCTTTATCAAGAGGACTTGACAAATAGGCACAAACAGCGTCGAGCATAAGCTGAACACCTTTGTTTTTGAAAGAAGAACCACAAAACATAGGAATAATTGTACCTGCAATTGTAGCTTTGCGAACAACAGATTTTAGCTCTTCGATTGAAATTGTTTCAGGGGCTTCAAAGAAGCGTTCCATCAATGCTTCATCGTGTTCAGCACAGGCTTCAACAAGTTTCTCGCGCCATTCCTTAGCTAACTCTAACATATCAGCAGGAACTTCACGAGCTTCGAACTGACCAATCTCAGTTACATTATCAGGCCAAATAATAGCCTTCATTTCGATAAGGTCAATAACACCAGTGAATTTTTCCTCAGCACCAATAGGAATTTGAAGAGGCATTGGGTTTGCACCTAATTTTTCTCTGATTTCGCTAACAACATTAAAGAAATCGGCACCTGAACGGTCCATTTTGTTAACGAAAGCAATACGTGGAACGCCATATTTTTCTGCTTGTCTCCAAACAGTTTCTGACTGAGCTTCTACTCCACCAACAGCACAAAACAAAGCAACAGCACCATCAAGAATACGCAAAGAACGTTCAACTTCAACGGTGAAGTCAACGTGCCCCGGGGTATCAATGATGTTAATTTTGAATTGTTCATCGTTGTAAGTCCATTGAGTAGTAGTAGCAGCCGAGGTAATTGTAATTCCGCGTTCTTGCTCTTGCTCCATCCAGTCCATAGTTGCACCACCGTCGTGAACTTCACCAATACGGTGAGTCAAACCGGTAAAATACAAAATACGTTCAGAAGTTGTAGTTTTACCAGCATCGATGTGCGCCATGATACCAATGTTGCGGGTATATTGTAAATCTCGCTTTGCCATTCTTAAACCAATCTTTTGAATCAATAATATAAACCAAACTATAATTAAATATTAAAAACGGAAATGAGCAAATGCACGGTTGGCGTCGGCCATACGGTGGATTTCTTCTTTACGCTTGTATGCTCCACCTTCTTCGTTAAAACCTGCTTGAATTTCGGCAGCAAGTTTTTCGCTCATTGAGTGGCCTGCACGTTTACGTGCGTACACAATCATATTTTTAATTGAAATTGCGACTTTTCTTTCTGCACGGATTTCCATAGGAACTTGAAAAGTTGCACCACCAACACGGCGGCTCTTAACTTCAACTTGTGGAGTTACATTTTCAAGAGATTTTTTCCAGATTTCGAGCGGAGATAATTCCACATTTTTCATTTTGCCTGCAACAATTTCCATTGCATCGTAGAAAACGCTGTAAGCAACGGTTTTCTTTCCGTCAACCATTAGGTCGTTGACAAAACGTGTAACCAACACATCATTGAACTTTGGATCAGGTAGTATGATCCGTTTTTTTGGTTTTGACTTCCTCATTTTTTTTAAAGTTTGTGTTATTCAAATCGGTTGCCTGAGTGTCAGTCTTCAGTTTATCCAAAAAATAGGATAGAAATCCTTACTCAACCAAACCACAACTCTAAATAACCATTTCAACACTTATTTCTTTACTTTAGGACGTTTTGTTCCGTATTTAGAACGGCGCTGTGTGCGTCCTTCAACAC
>CAZRXT010000074.1:0-9632 GCA_964604035.1 uncultured Prolixibacteraceae bacterium
ATCCACTCTTTCTTTGGATGGGTTATGAATGTCCCGTTTTTTGATATTACTGATGCATAGCCTGTTTCAAGTATTTTTACAGAAGAAACAATGTCGGTGAACCAATCGAGTGCTAAGTCGATAGTTATAATTCCGGCTATTTTCTTTGTGCCATTTGTTGTTTTGTAAAAAGGCATTGAATAGGTTGTCATTAATGCATTACCACCGCCGGTGTCAAAATAGGGTTCTGTCCAGTATGGTTGTTGAATGGCTACAGGTATTTGATACCAATCCATTGCAAAGTATTCATAATTAGAGTTTCCTAGCTGTATTGTCTTTATGGTGCCATTCTCGCGAAACGAATAAGGAGAGAAATATCGGCCTTGTTCTTTGAAATAAAATGGTTCGAAAGCAATGGCTGCTCCAAGTATCTCGGGGTTGTTCTCAACAATTCTCTTGGTTAAGGCATAAATTGAGTCACAGGTTAACTCTGAACTTTCAAGTATCCATTTATAATTGTTGGCAATTTTGGTTATTGGCCCTAGAATTTGCTCTGCCTTAAGTACGGTATTGTTTGCTAAGGCTTCTGCATTTTTATAGGTCATTGCCTCAAGCTGTTTCTTCGAATTGGTGTAGATTACAGAAAGAGAAATAACGAACAGTAAGATGCAGAAAATCAGAACGTAAAATACAATTCGCGATGCAAGAGATTTGTTTATATTGAGTTTCATGTATGTTTGATTTTCTTACAGATTAATTGCCTGATATTGGTTTATAAAAATCATTGAAATCGATTTTGTTCTCGACGTATTTGCCATTTATTAATATGCTTTGTGTTTTGTAAAAATCGGGTTCCGAAAGCTCTCCTTTTTTCACATTTTTTGAGCCGGGTTCAATTAGTTCAAGCACTTTGTTGAGCATCCATGATTGGTGTGACCTGTTGGTGGCAATATGCTCTTTTTTCATAATTTCGAGAACAATGTCGAGAGCTTCGGTTTTGTGTTCTTTTGCATATTCCCATCCCTTCAACGTAGCTTTTACAAACTTTCGGAGCTCGTTTTCCTTGCTCAATCTGGTTTTGTTTTGGCAGTAAAGCCCGTCTTCCGGAATGTTGTATCCATAGTCGGCAAAACTAAATATATTTAGTTCATCTTCATTTAACCCGGAATTAATAATCTGATAGTATTCGTTGAATGACATTGCAGTCATAGCATCGATTCCGCCGACCAAAAACATGTTGATAGATGATAGTATTGGAACCCATTCGACTGTGAGATTATTCGAACGGACCATTTCTTCGCCAACCTCGCCAAACCCGCTTTCCCAAACGCTAATTTTCTTTTTGTTGAGGTCTGATAACTTATTAATCTGCTTCTCTTTTTTCGAAATAAACATGAGCGCCGAATTTTGTGACATCTGTGCAATGTTCACAATATCTGCTCCTTGTTGTTTGGCGTTGATGGCTGTAATCAAAAAAAGTGAAATAATATCCGATTCCCCAGAGGCAAGCAGCTCAATGGCATTTGTCGACGCTGAAGGGTGAACAATATCTACATCGATACCTTCTTCGGCATAAAACCCCATTTTTTCGGCAACATAATAGCCTGCAAACTGTGCTTGTGGTAGCCAGTGTGGAGTGAACGTTATTTTAGGTAGCTGTTCTCCAAAACTTTTCGAAGCAAACAAGAGTAATATAACCGAAAAAGTTAAAATCCGCTTCATAGGCCTGAGCATTATTTAGTCTTTGCTAAATTATAAAATTCCATCTTTTATGCTAAGCTATTTAGCATTTATTTTCTTTTTGCGATGGTAGGTTTTACCTCGAATTTCCGATTATCCTTTGTCTTTACTTCTGGTTGAATCATTGTTGATCGTAGCTGCAACAATAAGCTGATTTACGGACAACAGGTCGTGAGCACTAATAAGATCGGGGAAAAGGTAGGGATTATTGGCAAGAATGAACTTTTCAACCGATTCGACAAACGCAAGCACTTCAGGTTGTTTGTATTTAACTAATGCTAAAGCGTTATTGGCATCGTTGAGTACAACAGTTAGGTTGTTTTCTTGTGCTTCCGATAAGTTCTGAAGAGAATTTACCGCTAGCAAGAGGTCTTCTTTTGATTTTTCAAGATTTTGTCTGTAGTTTTTGAGGTTCTCAATTACTGTTGAATATTGTTCGCTGAAAGGAGATGTATTTTCAGATGCAGCTATCGCAAAATCGATGTCCTTGCAAAGTTTAACACTTGTGTTGTAGTGATATGCGAACGTTTGTTGGTAATTTTTCAGTAGCTTTTCATTTGCAAGTAACTCAGACCGAAGTTGCGTGTCGTTATCTTCAACTTTGATGTTGAAATGGTTGTTTGCCTTGCTAATTGTGCCAGCGAGGTTGCTCTCTTTTGGGCTCTGATTGTTAATTGATATCCCGATTAATAAACCGGCAGCAAAACTTATTGCAATTGCCGCTACTGTTAGAATTTTCCCTGAGTTTTTCATTTTGTTACTATTTAGAGTTATTACATTCTTTTAAAATAGTTTGAACGAAAGGGTGTGTTGAGATTTTGATGGTGTAGCTGATCGTTAAATTGTCTTTCGAGGATACATCGTCTTAATCTTCTTTGCTAAATTTAACGAAAAACTGATGAGAATAAAAGAGTGGTAATCATTATTTTGTGTGGTTAAGTTGAAAAACCCTTTAGACGTTGACAAAAAAAAGAGGCTGATAGAAAATCTAACAGCCTCAATTCGTATTTCAAAATTGAATTATCTTACTTTTTCCAATTTTTCGGCACCAAGTTCAATGGCCTCAAGGTTCATTGGAATCAATTTGTGGTGACGTTCGGGTAACGATTTTTCCAATCCTTTGCGTACATTTTCCAATTTTACAATTGGCTTTGCCTTTAGGAAAGCGCCTAAAACAATCATGTTGAAAATTCTTGGTTCGTTGCGTTCCGCCGCCATGTGTGTAGCATCAATTTTATAAATATTGATGTCGGTACGGGTTGGTGCTTTGAAAATCCCATTTGGATCATAAATCAACGTTCCGCCAGGTTTTACTTTGCTTTCAAACTTATTGAGCGATTGCTGATTGAGGATGATTGCAGAGTCAAACTCGTTCAAAACCGGCGATGAAATTCGTTCGTCGCTTAGGATAACGGTTACGTTGGCAGTACCACCACGCATTTCGGGGCCATAAGAAGGAAACCAAGAGACTTCCTGGTCTTGCATAATACCCGAATAAGCAAGGATTTTTCCCATCGATAAAACACCTTGTCCACCAAAGCCGGCAATTATTATTTCTTCTGTCATTGTCGATTACTTTTTAAGTTTTTGAACCTTATATTGCTCCAAATCATCGTGCTCGCCATCTTTTAAATCGCCAAGTGGATAGAATGGGAACATATTCTCTTCCATCCATTTATTCGATTCAACCGGGTCGATTTTCCAGCCCGAGTTACAAGTTGAAACAACTTCAACGAAAGATGTTCCAATGTTTTTGGCTGAATTTTCGAAAGCCTTGCGAATTGCTTTCTTGCATTTGCGCACGTTAGCCGGAGTGTGAACGCTTTGGCGTGTTACATAAGCGGCTCCCGGAAGCTGAGCTAATAATTCGGTGATTTTTAGCGGATACCCGTTCAACTCAACATCGCGACCATAAGGAGTAGTAGCTGTTACTTGCCCAAGCATTGTTGTAGGAGCCATCTGTCCGCCGGTCATACCATAAATTGCATTGTTTATGAAGATCATAACAATGTTTTCGCCACGGTTAACGGCATGCATTGTTTCTGCTGTACCAATAGCTGCAAGGTCGCCATCGCCTTGATATGTAAATACATATTTCTTTGGGTTGGTGCGTTTGTAGCCTGTAGCAAGTGCAGGTGCGCGTCCGTGTGCTGCTTGCAACCAATCGATGTTGAGGTAGTCATACATGAACACAGAACAACCAACTGGCGAAATGCCAATAGTATCTTCCTGTATCCCCATTTCTTCGATAACCTCGGCAATAAGTTTGTGAACAACACCATGGCTACATCCGTAGCAATAGTGCATAGCGTTGTCGGTCAATATTTTCGATTTGCCGTAAACTTTGTTTTCCGGTTTTACGATATCTTGTATTTGTAAATCAGCCATAATTTATCCTCCGATTAATTTTGATTGAACAGCTTCAACAATTTCACTTGGAGTAGCAACAATACCACCCATTCGGCCAAAGTGTTCAACCTTGGTTTTGCCATTAACTGCCAGACGAACATCTTGCACCATTTGGCCTGAATTCATTTCAACAGAAAGAAATCCTTTCACTTTTGAAGCAAATTCGCTGATGATTTTTGTAGGGAAAGGGAAAAGTGTAATTGGCCTGAGAAGTCCAACTTTTATTCCTTGCTTGCGAAGAACATCAACCGCCTTTTGACTTAGACGGGCCGAAACGCCAAAGGCAACAATAATATATTCAGCATCATCGCAATTGATTAGCTCATATCTTACATCTTCTTCCTCCATTTGGCGATATTTTGCCTGGAGTTTTTGGTTGAACTTTTCCTGTCTTTCTGAAACCATTTCGAGCGAAGTTTTAATGTTCCGTTCGCGATGAGTTTTTTTCCCGTTGGCAGCCCAGCTTCCGTTCAATTTTTCAACCTCTTCTTCTGTCCAGCGAGGTTTAAAATCGCTCAGCTCAACTTTTTCCATTGTCTGACCAATAACGCCATCGGCAAGAATCATTGCAGGGTTAAGGTATTTAAAAGAGAGTTCAAACCCAAGTTCTACAAAATCGTTCATCTCCTGAACCGACGCAGGTGCAAGAACTATTAGGTGATAATCGCCATGGCCACCACCTTTTGTTGCCTGAAAATAATCGGACTGAGAAGGTTGAATGGTTCCTAAACCTGGACCTCCACGTTGAACATTTACAATTAGACCGGGTAATTCGGCACCGGCCATGTATGAAATTCCTTCGGCCATAAGGCTAATGCCCGGGCTCGAAGACGATGTCATTACTTTTTTCCCTCCAGAGGCTGCACCATACATCATGTTGATTGATGCGCCTTCACTTTCGGCCTGTAAAACTACCATTCCGGTTTCTTCCCAAGGACGGCGGGCCATAAGTGTTTCCATTACTTCGGATTGAGGAGTGATAGGATAACCAAAAAAGCCATCGCAACCACAGCGGATTGCAGCTTCGGCTATCACCTCGTTTCCTTTCATTAAACGTAAGTCTCCCATTTTATGGATGATTTTAAAGTTTCAATTTTTTCTTTTGCCTGAATAATCAGGAATTAACTCTGTAAACGGTCAAACAACTGTCGGGACAAACCATCCCACAATTGGTACAACCAATGCACGCCTCAGGATTCTCCATGTACGAATAGTGATATCCTTTGCTATTAACCTCTTTATTAAGGCTCAATACACCGTAAGGACAAGCTACAACGCAAAGGTTACAACCTTTACATTTTTCATTGTCAACTACTACTGCTCCTCTCGCTTTCGCCATTACATTTCTGATTTATAGTTTATTAACAAAAACTTACTTCTAAAATTGAACATTCATTTATATTATTTGTGGTCGGCATAAAATTGCTCTAACCGTTTTTTCAAATCTTCAAATTGCGATCGTTGAACCGGCGCTACACATGCTCGTAATCCTTCCATTGCACTGCCTGTGCTGAGCAGGGTTATCGCGCTTATACCATAATGCAAGAGCTCGAAAAGCAAATCGCCGGCTTTCATGCCCGGATAAGCAACGGTGAAATAGAACCCATCGGCAATGAGTACATCAACATCTTTGTCGTATAAAATGTTGAATCCATTCGATGTAAAAAGTTCTTTCATGATTTTTGCCTTCTCTCCGTACTCGCGGATTTCAGAAACAAAATCAAACTTCCCTTCGTTAGCGGCTTTCAACATTGCAGCCATTCCATATTGTACAGAGTGTGTAACTCCCGACGAAAGTGCATATAACGCACGGTAAACAACAGCGTTTCCAAACCCTTTAACCTTAAACCGATTTTCTAGATTTGGATAGTTGCGATGATACAATTTATCCGACATGCAAAGCACCGCAATTCGTTGTCCGGCATAAGAGAATGCTTTTGACGCAGAAATTATCAGCACGTAATTATCGGTGTAGTTTGCTATAGATGCCTGATACGGAGGTTGTCCGGGCTTCGAAAGGTCTTTTCTGAAATCCATTCCAAAGTATGCAAGATCCTCCATTACAATTACGTCGTATTTGTTGGCTAACTCTGCAATTATTTTCAGCTCTTCGTCGGTTAGGCAAACCCATGTTGGGTTGTTCGGATTGGAATATATTACGGAGTTGATATTTCCTTTCGAAAAATATGATTCAAGTTTTTCCCTCAGTTTTTCGCCCCGATAATGATATACATCGAACGATTCGAACTTGCTCCCCATCATCATAAATTGCTGTTTCTGAACAGGAAATCCAGGATCGATGAACAGTGCTGTGTCTTTGTTTACATCGCAGCCCGACGCAATTTGAAAAAGGGCATAAGTTCCCTGCATTGCACCTGTTGATGGCACACACGATTCGGGCGACACATCAATGTTGATGAAATTCTTTACGAAGCGTGCAGCTTCAGTTTTTATTTCGGGAATTCCGTTGATATTTGGATAGATTGAAGCTACACCATTTCGGAGTGCTTCGATTTCGGCTTCGACACCGTATTTGCAGGCGGGCAATCCGGGAACGCCCATCTCCATGCGCACAAATTTTTCTCCGGTCTCGGCTTCTATCATGTCAACGATTTGAACAACTTCGCGAATAGCGGCTTTGTTCAAATCGGTAATGTTCATCTTTTGCAAATTGGCTTTTACAACTTCTGAACTAACAGGTGTATTCTTCATTCGTTATGATTTGCTTATAATGATTTTCAAATAGTTTTAATGCTTGATGGCTAAGCGTCGTACATTTTTCGTTCGCCGCGAACATACTCTCCAAAAATTGTCAAACTGGTTACGTTTTTCAAAACGGTATGAATTGCATGTTCGTACTTTTCACTGTCTTCCCACTCAATATCAACGTGGAAAGAGTATTCTTCGGGCTTTCCAATAATAGGTACCGATTGAATTTTGGTGAGGTTGATTTCGTTCTCGGCAAAGATGTTAAGAACCCTTGCCAGTGCACCATAAAAGTGGCCGACTTCAAAACAAACCGAAGCTTTATTTGCCTCTTCATTAACTTGATGTTGTTTTGAAAGGATTAGAAACCTTGTGTAATTGCGTTTGTTGGTTTCTATTCCTTTGTCGAGAATGCTGAGCCCATATATTCTTGCAGTGCGCTCATTACCAATAGCAGCTGCATCTTTTACTTGGTTTTTCGAAATGTTCTTAGCTGCTCCGGCTGTGTCAAAATTATCGTCGAGCGAAATCTCTCCAAATTCAGAAGCAATGTATTCGGCACACTGTTTCAGAGCAATAGGGTGGGAGTGGATCTCTTTTATATCTTCTTTTTTGACTCCGGGCAAAGCCATAAGGTTCATCTGGATGTGTAGAAATATTTCGCCAATGATTCTCAGGTGAAAGTCGCGCATGAGGCTGTAGTTTTCGAGCAAACTTCCAGCAATAGCATTTTCAATGGCCATTACTGCATAATCAACCTGATCGGTGTCAACCATTTGGCAAGTTTTCCTGAAGGTGCGGCATTCAATAATTTCGATTTTTTCATCAGCGAAATATTTCTGAGCTGCATCTTCGTGGAATGAACCTATTACGCCTTGAATGGCAACTTTTTTCTTTTTTTCCATTGTGTTTCAGATTTCAATTTAACCCATTAAGAGGGCAAAAAAAACCCGGTGTTATGCCCGGGTTTAGATATTATTGTTTTGTTATCACTCCGCCGGGAATAAATCAGGTATAATTATACCAATAAACAAAAAACCCAATGTAGGAGCCATAACTAATGCTTTAAATTATTCAATATTTAAGTGTATTTTTTTGAGTTTTAAGGCTCACAAAAATAATACATTTATTTTTTAGCACTGAAAAATAAATAAAAACCTGAACGAGTGAAAGAATTAATAATTTTTCACGCCAGAAGATATTTATTATGCCAAAGAAAGCCTCAATTACAATTTGTATAAATCGCTGGATTTCATTAGCTCTATCTCGTGTTCTTGCAGTATTTCAATGCATTTTTGAACATTTGTCGGTCTAATTACAATATTCGCAGTTTCACCAATTGAAAAGGCGTACATGTATTCAATTTGAATGTCGGCTTCGTCTAAAATTCTAAGTGCTTTAGCCAATGCGCCTGGTTCATTTGGGCATACTAAACAAATAACGTCGGTAAGGCTACTCGAAAAATGATTTTTCTTCAATATTTCAAGTGCTTTCTCGGGCGAAGAAACAATAACCCTTAAAATTCCAAAGTCACTTGTGTCGGCAATGCTGAAAGCTGTCATATTGATGCCAGCTTGGCCTAATAAATCAGAGACTTCGCTTAATCTTCCCGATTTATTTTCAAGGAATACTGAAAGTTGCTTAATTATCATGACTGTAGATTTAAATTTTACGTTTATCGATTACTCTTTTTGCTTTACCAGCCGAACGTTCTATGGTTTTTGGTTCGACCAATTGAACGGTAACAGAAATGCCTAAAGTGCTTTCAAGGTTGTGTTTAATCTTTTTTGTCAAGGCTTGAAGTGCTTTGATCTCGTCGGAGAAGAATTGTTCCTGAACTTCAACCTGAACGGTTAGAGTGTCGAGATTTCCTTCGCGTTCTACAATCAGCATATAGTGAGGTTCGGTTTCGCTCATATTCAGCAGTACGCTTTCGATTTGCGATGGGAACACATTAACGCCACGAATAATAAGCATATCGTCGCTACGGCCTTTGCATTTTTCCATTCTCACAAGGGTGCGTCCACATTCGCATTTGTCGTAAATAAGGCGGGTAAGGTCGCGGGTACGGTAGCGCAAAAGTGGAATTCCTTCTTTGGTGATTGTTGAGAACACGAGTTCTCCAACTTCGCCCGGAGCAACAGGTTGCAAGGTCTCGGGATTAATTATCTCAGGAATGAAGTGGTCTTCGTTGATGTGCATTCCGGCTTGGTGTTCGCATTCGCACGAAACACCCGGGCCCATAATTTCGCTCAATCCGTAAATGTCGATTGCTTTGATTTTCAGTTTGCGTTCAATCTCTTTCCGCATGTTTTCCGACCATGGTTCTGCCCCGAAAACTCCAACGCGTAGTTTCAATGTAGAAGGATCGATCTTCATTTCTTCTAAAACTTCGGCAATGTGAAGCACGTAAGATGGTGTGCAGCAAATTACTGTCGAACCAAAGTCTTGTAGCAATTGAATCTGTTTTTGTGTGTTTCCGCCCGAGATTGGGATTACGGCTGCACCTAAGTTTTCAGTTCCATAATGCAAGCCAAGCCCTCCGGTGAAGAGTCCGTATCCGTAACCAACCTGAACTAAATCGTGGTTAGTTACACCTGCCATGCATAACGACCGAGTTACATTTTCGGACCACATTGCAATGTCTTTTCGGGTATAGCCTACAACAGTTGGCCGTCCGGTTGTTCCCGACGATGCGTGTACGCGTACAATTTCGCTCATTGGTACAGCAAAAGCACCAAAAGGATAGTTGTCGCGCAAGTCGGTTTTAAGCGTAAATGGCAATTTTGTGATATCTT
>CAZRXT010000075.1:0-5202 GCA_964604035.1 uncultured Prolixibacteraceae bacterium
AATAACAATCAGATAGTTTTGCACAAAAATAAAATTTTAAAGCAGAATAGTCGGCCAAACTTTTTATAACTATTACTTTTGGCAATAAAATAAATAGGAAACTACCTCTAAAAATTCAAAACGTTAAACATTTTCGGTAGCAACAAGGTTTTTCCTCGATTTTCATAACTCATTATCAATTATGACAGAATACCCATATTTGAAAGGATTAAATAAAGCCCAGCTCGAGGCTGTTGAGAATATTATTGGGCCAAGCTTAGTGATTGCCGGAGCTGGATCGGGAAAAACACGAGTACTTACAATGCGCATTGCACATGTCATGCGCATGGGCAATTCGCCTTCATCAATATTGGCACTCACATTTACCAACAAAGCTGCCCGCGAAATGAAGGAACGTATTGCAACGATTGTTGGAAACGATGTTGCCCGCCACCTATGGATGGGAACTTTCCACTCCATCTTTGCCCGTATACTCCGATCGGAAGCCGAAATATTAGGATATCCCTCATCTTTCACTATTTACGACACTTCCGACTCGAAAAGTTTACTAAGGAGCATTCTTAAAGACATGGAACTTAGCGAAAAGGTATACAAAACAGGGACAGTTCTTGGTCGAATATCATCCGCAAAAAACAACCTCATCACAGCCTCGGCATATTCGGCAAACGCTTCGGCCCTTGATTATGACAAGTCTATTCAAATGCCAAAAATAGCCGAAATCTATAAAGAATATTCACGAAGATGCAGAGTATCGGGGGCTATGGATTTCGACGATTTGCTACTGAATACAAATCTTCTTTTTCATCAATTTCCTGAAGTTTTAAAAAAATATCAAGAAAGGTTTTCTTACATTCTTGTTGATGAGTATCAAGACACAAACTTCTCGCAATACCTAATTGTGAAGAAACTTGCCGAGAAACATAAAAACTTATGCGTGGTGGGCGACGATGCTCAAAGCATCTACTCGTTTCGTGGAGCACGAATTGAAAACATCCTGAATTTCCAGAACGACTACCCAGGCTTCAAAACGTTTAAACTCGAACAGAATTACAGATCGACACAAACCATTGTAAATGCAGCGAATAGCATCATAAAAATGAACAAGAGACAGCTCCACAAAAATGTCTTTTCGGAAAATGAAGTTGGTGCAAAAATTAAGGTCATGCAAGCCCTTACCGACAATGAAGAGGGCGTTATTGTTATCACTGAAATAAACCAGCACAGGTTACGTGAACACGACCAATTTTCAGACTACGCAATTCTTTACCGCACCAACGCGCAATCGAGGATTTTTGAGGAACAACTTAGAAGGCAAAACCTCCCCTACCGTATTTACGGCGGACTTTCGTTTTACGAACGCAAGGAAATTAAAGACATGCTGGCCTACCTAAGGTTAACTGTTAATTCGCGCGACAACGAAGCATTCAAACGAATAATTAATTATCCAGCAAGAGGAATTGGGCAAACGTCTCTTACCCGCCTCGAACAAATGGCCAATCAAAACAATGTTAGCATTTGGGAAATAGCTTGTAGTTCAAACAAGTACCCAACCGACATAAACAAAGGTACACTGGCAAAGATTGCTGGTTTCGTAGATTTGATAAACCAGTTTAAACAACAATTAATTGACACCTCGGCTTATGAAGTGGCTCTTATGGTTGCCCGCCAAACTGGAATAATGGAAGATCTTTACAAAGATAAGACACCCGAAAACCTCAGTAAATATGAAAATATTCAGGAATTACTAAATGCAATTCAAGATTTTTCAATCAGCGCACAGGAAGAAGGGCGACCAAATAAACTCGAAAATTACCTTGAAGATGTTGCCCTGCTTACCGATCAGGATACTGATAAAGACGAAGACCACAACCGGGTAACTCTAATGACAGTTCACTCGTCGAAAGGATTGGAATTCAAGAATGTATTCATAGTTGGGGTAGAAGATAAACTTTTTCCATCAAGCTTTTCGGGAATGCTTTCTCCAGAAAACCTTGAAGAAGAACGCCGATTATTTTATGTAGCCATTACAAGGGCAATGAAAAGTGTCTGGATTTCGTTTGCTCGCCAACGTTATAGTTGGGGGCAACTTTCGTTTTGTGAACCCAGCCGATTTATTGGCGAACTTGATGAAAGCTACCTTATTATGCCTAACAATTTCGACATGCCATCGTTCATTGAAGAACGCAGCGGAACATCTTTTTTTGCAAGAAACCTTGAACGAAAAGTTTCTCAAACAACAACAAGCGCCCCTCCAACACGATCAAGGGCAGAAACTGCTCCAATTCAAATGAGCGACAGGCTTACTAAGTTGAAAAATGCACTATCAGGAACTGCTTCTTTTGAAGCCGACAGTGCTGATTTGATTGTTGCCGGCTGTGAGGTTGAACATCAAAGATTTGGCCGCGGAAAAGTTCTGGAAATTGAAGGCGATGAATCAAACAGAAAAGCAACCGTACTATTTCAGAACGCTGGAAGGAAACAACTTCTGTTAAAATTCGCCCGATTGAAAGTTGTAAAATAGCTTTACCAAAACTTAAATTGAAACTCCGTTTTTCAGGTTTGCAATAACATCTTTGCAAATCATTCAATGGTTGATTTAAAATAGTTTGCTAAATTTGCGACAAATGCAAAAAGGATTAAGAATCAATCTTTTCCTTTTGAACACAAAAAGATTTTACTACACTACATTATTAATATAAATGGATTATAACTCAAGCAGGAAGCAATTGATTTTGCCAGAATATGGCAGAAACATTCAAAATATGGTGGATCACATTATGTCCATCGAAGATCGTGAAACCCGAAATGTTGCAGCCCAAAGCCTAATAGATGTTATGGGGAATTTATTCCCTTATTTGCGCGATGTGGCTGACTTTAAACACAAACTTTGGGATCACCTTGCAATCATGTCCGATTTCAAACTTGATATCGATTATCCGTTTGCCCCACCTAGCCCTGCAATTTTGGCCGGAAGTCCGAATAAAATACCATACAACAATGGCCGTATAACCTACAAACATTATGGCCGTATTGTTGAAATGATGATCAAACGGGCAACAGAATATTCCGAAGGGCCTGAAAAAGAGTCGCTAGTACAAATGATAGCCGACCACATGAAAAAATGCTACCTGACATGGAACAAAGAAACGGTTGACGATGAAAAGGTAATGGCCGATTTTCAGGAGTTATCTAAAGGAAAAATTGAGGTCCCTGAAGATTTTCAACTGAAAGAAACTAAAGACCTTCTTCCTCAAAAACCCAACAACAATAACAGCAAAAAGAAACAACAATATAGCAGCAACCAAAAAAACAGAAACCAGGGTTTTAAAAAAGACCAACGAAAAAACTAAAACATAACAACCTATAACCTGATGGCAACTTTTGTAATTGAAGGCGGACATTCACTTAAAGGAGATCTACATCCTCAAGGAGCAAAAAACGAAGCACTCCAAGTAATTTGCGCAACACTACTAACCGAAGATCCTGTTACAATCAAGAACATCCCCGAAATAAGTGATGTATTGAAATTGATTGAGATTCTGAAAGAATTTGGCGTAAAATCAGAACGAATTGCAAAAGGAGAATTCTGTTTTTGTGCAAAAAAAGTTGACCCCAATTTCCTTAAAACAGAACGCTACAGCAACCTTGCAGCAAGCCTTCGAGGATCAGTTATGATTCTAGGACCAATGCTTTCGAGATTTGGTGAAGGCTTTATACCCCAACCGGGAGGAGATAAAATTGGAAGAAGAAGATTAGACACACACTTCATCGGTTTTCAAAATTTAGGAGCCGAATTTACCTTCAACCCAAAAGAAAAATATTACGAAATATCGGGCAAAAATCTGAAAGGCAGCTATATGCTTCTCGACGAAGCTTCGGTTACAGGTACCGCCAACATCATTATGGCAGCAGTTCTTGTTCCCGGCATAACAACCATTTACAATGCCGCATGCGAACCATACATTCAGCAACTTTGCGATATGCTGGTAAACATGGGAGCAAAAATTTCAGGCATTGGATCAAATCTGCTCAACATTGAAGGCGTTTCAAAACTTTCGGGCTGTACTCATACAATTCTTCCCGACATGATTGAAGTTGGTAGTTTCATTGGCCTTGCAGCAATGACCAACTCTGAAATCACAATAAAAAACGCCCGAATCGACAAACTCGGAATGATACCAGCACAATTCAAGCGATTGGGCATAAAAATGGAGTTTCGAAACGACGATATTTATATTCCGGCACAAGCACACTACCAAATAGAAAGCTTTATCGACGGGTCAATTATGACAATTGCCGATGCTCCATGGCCAGGTTTAACACCTGACCTTTTAAGCGTTTTTCTTGTTGTTGCCACTCAGGCAAAAGGGAGTGTTCTCATACATCAAAAAATGTTTGAAAGCCGCCTGTTTTTTGTTGATAAGTTGATAGACATGGGTGCCCAAATCATACTTTGCGACCCACACCGAGCTACTGTTATTGGCCTCGACAACAAAATACAGCTTCGGGGAACAACAATGGTTTCTCCCGACATCAGAGCCGGTGTCGCATTACTAATTGCAGCCCTTTCGGCCGACGGCATAAGCAAAATTCATAACATTGAACAAATTGACCGTGGATACGAACTAATTGGGGAACGATTGAACCAAATAGGCGCAAACATCCGAAGAACAGAATAATACAAGAAATTAATCATACCAAAACAGAATGAACAAAACCAAAAAAAAACAAATCTCTCCTAAGGAAAATAATAAGCTAAAAGAGATTCAGAAAGAAAATAAAAAAGCACTATTAAACGAACTTCTTCCGCTTCTAAAATCTTTCGCTCTCTGGATTGTTCTTGTAATTATTGTTGCTTGGGACTATACAAACAACCAGTGGTTTTCAATGTTGTTTGTCGATTTCACAACCTACCTTTCCTATGCATTATCGAAAATGATGTTTATTCCAGCATCAATTGGTGGCGATGGTACAGGCGTCGTTACAACACTTGTTGTGAATTACAAATCCATTCAAATCAACAATTACCCAATGATTGTTGAACTTGAATGCTCTGCATATCACGCTTATATCGCAATGTTTGCATTGGTACTTTTTTCGAAATGGAACTGGAAGCAAAAATTAGCTGGAGGCGCGGGGCTATTTGTTGCCCTTGCAATTATCAATTCACTCCGAATTGTTATGCTTGGCGTAATTGGTCGT
>CAZRXT010000075.1:5302-9573 GCA_964604035.1 uncultured Prolixibacteraceae bacterium
GGTGGCATTGATAAAATAACATCGAAAATTTCGCCCATCACAAAAGCCGAATTTGGCATTTCAGAAAAGACAAATGCCCCAACAATTTATTGCTACTATGCCGACCGCAGAACAAGAATTGCAATGGAATTCTGTTTGCCAATTATTTTACTTTTGGCATGGCATTTGTCACTCTTTTTCGACAAAAGAATAAACGCAAAAATTGCATTGAAATATTTGGGTGTCAATTTTTCTATTGTTTATTTTTTGCAAATAATTTTTCCTCTTTTACTCTTCAACATTAGTCAATCGAAGGTAAAATCGGTAGGTTTTTTTATTGGTTTACAAGTATTTGGTTTTATTGTGTTTTTTTTAATACTAAAAGATTCGTTGTTGATCAAATACAATTATTCTGAACCTCAAAAGAACTAAGTGTTCAAGTTTTTGTTTTAATGTGATAAAAAAAGGAAGATTAAACGAGCACGAATGGCTGTCTCAATCGGGGCATAACCAATATTGCTTTGCAAATTACATAAATGAAGACAAAAATGATCGAAGAAAAAATTTTCGATCCAACAGATAAACAGCAACTTAAAATAAACAGACGAATGAAAAAAGTATTTTTATTGGTTTTCCTTATAGGACTATTAAATCAACCACTGCAAATGTTTGCAACAGATAACTCTCCCGAGACTGTGATTGGTATAAACGTTGGAAACAAAGCTCCCGACATATCAGAAAAAGGCGCGAATGGCGAAGTAATTAACCTTTCAGATTTAAAAGGAAAACTTGTACTGATTGATTTCTGGGCATCGTGGTGTGGCCCTTGTCGCAAAGAAAATCCGGCAGTAGTAGCCGCATACCTCAAATTCAAAGATGAGAAATTTAAAAATGGTAAAGGTTTTACCATCTACAGCGTTTCGCTCGATCAAGATGATGCCCGCTGGAAAGCTGCCATAACAGCCGATAAACTCGAATGGCCATACCATGTTAGCGACCTTAAAGGTTGGTATTCTAAATATGCCGGCATTTATAAAGTCAACAGCATTCCAAGCAATTTTCTTATCGATGCCGACGGAGTAATTATCGCTAAAAACCTGCGAGGAGCAATGCTGGAAGATGTGCTATCGCAATTAAAAAAATAAGAAAACAATTAGGAATATACTCAGAGCCGCTAAATGCGGCTCTTTTTTGTCATATAGTTAAGATTCCATGGTGTCAAAATGGCTGAAACATCCTTTTGGCAAAATATTTGTAATTTCGTTGGGCTAAATAAATGAAACGATATATGACAAAGAAAAATAAAGAAATGGCAGAGGAAAAAAACACGATAGAAAACATGCCCGAAGAGACCACCGAGCAAAAAGTATCTACTCCGGAGGTAGATAATGAACCGCACAAAAACTCAAAGAAAGTGAAATTTGGAAAAGATAAATCAGCAGAGAAAATTGAAGAACTTGAAGATGCTTTAGCACAAAAAAACGACCAGCTTCTTCGTCTCCATGCCGAATTCGACAATTACCGCAAACGCACGCTCAAAGAGAAAATGGAACTAACAAAATCTGCCGGAGAATCTTTATTCTTAAATATTCTTCCTGTAATTGACGATTTTGAAAGAGCTCTCAAAGCTATGGAAAATGCAACTGAAATTATTCCTGTAAAAGAGGGGGTTGACCTAATATACAAACGTTTTAGTGACTTCATTAAAACTAATGGCATTAAAGAAATTGAATCGATAGAACAGGATTTCGATACCGATTTACACGAAGCAATAACTAAAATACCAGCACCAACAGAAGAGCTCAAAGGCAAAGTTATTGACGTTATTCAAAAAGGATACACATTGAACGATAAGGTTATTCGTTTTGCTAAAGTTGTTATAGGAGAATAAAAAAGATGGAGAAACGCGATTACTACGAAATTTTAGACGTTCCTAAAAGTGCTTCGGCCGACGAGATAAAGAAAGCTTATCGCAAGAAAGCAATCCAATTTCACCCAGATAAAAACCCTGGAGATAAAGAATCTGAAGAAAAATTTAAAGAAGCAGCCGAAGCATATGAAGTGCTGAGTAATGCCGAAAAAAAGCAGCGTTACGATCAATTTGGCCACGCCGGAATGGGTAGCGGATCAAATGGATTTAGCGGACAAAACATGAACATGGACGATATCTTCTCTATGTTCGGTGATATTTTTGGAGGCCATTTTGGAGGTTTCGGTGGCTTTGGAGGCGGCGGAGGACGTGGACACTCTCAACAGAGAGTTAATCGCGGTCAAAATCTGAGAGTTAAAGTAAAGCTCAATCTTCAGGAAGTTGCTAAAGGAGCAGAAAAGAAAATAAAAGTAAAAAAATATATTGGCTGTAATGTTTGCAAAGGAACCGGCGCAAAAGATGGTTCATATTCAACCTGCTCAACCTGCCATGGATCAGGCCAGGTTACGCGCGTTTCAAACACCTTCCTTGGCCAAATGCAAACAACATCGGCTTGCCCTAGCTGTGGTGGTGAAGGGAAGCTTATTGCCAATAAATGCCCATCGTGCTATGGCGAAGGTATTGTTCAGGGTGAAGAAATTATCAGCATAAACATTCCGGCTGGAGTTGCTGAAGGCATGCAACTTTCGGTGAGTGGAAAAGGAAATGCTGCTCGAAGAGGTGGCATTAATGGCGACATGATTGTTCTTATTGAAGAAGAAGAACATCCAGAGCTGATTCGTGACGACAACGATTTAATATACAATCTATTCTTAAATTTTCCAGATATGGCTTTGGGTACAACCTCCGAGATTCCAACAATTGAAGGGAAAGTGAAAGTTAAGATAGATGCGGGGACTCAACCCGAAAAGATTTTACGGTTGCGAGGAAAAGGTCTACCCGATGTTAATGGTTATGGGAAAGGCGACATCTTGGTTAAAGTACATGCTTGGGTACCAACACATTTAACTTCAGAAGAAAAAAAGCTTCTTGAAAAACTTCAGCAATCGCCTAACTTTCAAGGGTCGCCACAGAATGGCCCAAATAAAAAAGACTTCTTCGAGAAGATGAGGGGAATGTTCGAATAACAATATAATTACTCCAATAAAGAAAACAGGGAGATATTCGGTTTGAGTATCTCCCTGTTTTTTTGATCGAATTTGCGATATAAACTTAGGCTAAACAGATACAAAGGCTCACTCAATTCCTCTGTTTATTTCCTATAAAAAGAAGGAACAAGCAACACAAGAATCGACATAATTTCGAGCCGACCTAAAATCATATTGAAAGAGAGATAATATTTTGCAAATACTGAAATCCCTGAAAAATTATCTATTGGCCCCACCTCATTGAACCCTGGACCAATCCCTCCAAGTGTGGTTGTAACGGCACTACAAGCAGTAACACCATCTAAACCAGTAAGAATAAGCACAATCGTTCCAACAATAATCGTCATAAAATAGATAAAAATAAAAGATATAACACCTGTAGAAACTTCAGGAGAATAAGGCACCCCATTATATTTTGTAACTACAACCGAATTCGGACGCAGGGTCATTAACAAATAATGCTTCAAATTTTTAAACGCCACAACATATCTGGCAACTTTTATACCTCCACCTGTAGAACCTACACATGCACCAATCAGCATTACCAAAAAAATTACCCATTTAGAAGCATCAGGCCAAAGTTCGTAATTAGCAGAAACGAAGCCAGTTGCTGTTATTATCGATGACACTTGGAAAAGTGCATCTCGAAATGATTTTTCCCAGCCTAAATTAAAAGCAGACTGAATACCAAATGTAATTACAAGACTTGAAATCAGAATGATAGCCAAATATGTTTTCATCTCCTCATTCTTAAACACTTTCCTAAATTTACCATGAAACAATAAGTAATGAAGCGTGAAATTCATGCCTGACAATGTCATAAAAACAATAATAATATATTGAATTGCAGGCGAATAATTAATAATACTACTATTCTTTGTCCCAAAGCCCCCTGTAGCAATTGTTGCAAACGAATGACAAACAGAGTCGAACAAATCCATGCCGGCAACTGCAAGTAAAATAATTTCAGCAACCGTCAAAACAAAATAGATGAACCACATCCTCTTGGCCACATCTATCGTTTTTGATTTTATTTTTTCTGAATTGAAAAATGAACCTTCAGCCATCATCATTTGTTGCCCCCCAATTTTGAACGAAGGCAAAAGTGCAATAACAAGAACAATTATCCCCATCCCCCCAATCCAATGAGTTTCAGCCCTCCAAAGCAAAACCGACTTTGGAACGATCTCGATGTCTTTCAAAATAGATGCACC
>CAZRXT010000076.1:0-3905 GCA_964604035.1 uncultured Prolixibacteraceae bacterium
GGCAATGAAGGTTATAAACCAATCGAGGAAAAACAAGATCATGTTCCAATACACAACATCTTTTTTACTGAACAACAGTGTTCAATCAAAGATTATGGGGATGGATGAAGTATTTTTGAAGATTGCCGATGAAGTCTTCCTGAAAGGCGAAGCCACTTGGGCCGATTCGACCCGGCTAGCAAAAATTGCAGAAGAAGCCTACCTAACTCGCTATAACTTAATAGGGCGTGCAGCCCCGGAACTTGTAATGGAAAATATTGATGGAGAAATGGAAAGCTTACATCAAATTAATGCACAATACACGATACTGGTATTTTGGGAACCAAGTTGTGGGCACTGCAAAAAAGAGATACCGCAACTTTATAAAGAGGTCTATGAAAAATACATTGGTCAAAATATTGAATTCTTTGCGGTAAACATTGATGATAAGAAAGAAGAGTGGCAAAAATTTGTAGAGGAACATGAATTGAGCGGTTGGCATCATGTTTGGGACACAAAACATCAGTCGAAATTCCGATTTTTGTATAATGTAAAGGCAACCCCCCTGATTTATTTATTAGATAAAGACAAAAAAATAGTTGCAAAAAAATTAGATATCACTAATTTGGTAAAACTTATAGATGCGTTGCTCAAAAAAAAGTAGACTTTGATCAAAAAAATTGATTAGGGTATTGTTTATCGTTAAGTTAATAATTTTCTTTATTGGCAGAAAATATATTTTTATGGGGCAAGAACAATTATTTCAAAATATTCCAATTCCAACTGTTATTATTAACAGCAAAACCAAGCAATTGACCACTAACAAATGGTGCGTAAATTTATTTGGGAACGACATACATACCATTCAAGAGCTGAAAGACCTAACCCTAAAGGGAGGTAAATTCGACGAAATACCGGATAAAGCTTTTGATGAAAATGGTTGCATTGTAAATAGTGCAGGAAAAAGAATACAGGTAACTTTTTCGTACAATAGACTGAACGACGAAGAGTTAATAGTTGTGATCCATCAATTTAAACTAAATGTAAGCCAACTATTTAGAAATACAGATTTCAGAAGCATCTTTAACGATACCCCAATGGGGTTTATCGTAAAAAATTCAGATACCAACGAAACAATATGGGTATCGTCATACATAATTTCTAAAATTGGCTATTCAATTGAAGAGATTGCTGAAAAAAATTGGGCAGAATTTACATATCTCGAAGATATTCCGAAACAGGAATTACTAATGAGTAAACTAAATTCGCATAGCCTAACCTCTTTTTACTTCGAAAAGAGACTAGTTTCAAAAAATGGCAAAATCTACTGGTTTTCTGAATACGTGCGAAACTTTACACTTAACAACGAGAACTTTCAACTAATTATACTTAAAGACATTTCGAACGACAAAGAGAACGACGCTGAACTACAACGAGCAAAACGCAAAGTAGAAGAAGCCGATCGGTTGAAATCAGCGTTTCTCGACAATCTGCCACATGAAATAAGAACTCCACTGCATGCCATCACCGGATTTACAAGCCTGTTGGGCGATCCTGAACTTTCGCACGAAGAGCGTTTAGAGTATATAAAATTCATACAGGATAGCAGCAATGACATTCTGAACCTGATGGATAATATTATTGAAATTGCGAAACTGGAAACAAATCAGATAAAACCCAAAAAAGAGAAATGTTACGTCAATAACATCATAGACAGGCTTTTATCTGACACTGAATCGAAGCAAAATATACTTGAAAAGACTCAGCTTGAGATTAAAACATCGAAGGGGAATTCTGACCCACAGTTCATGATCTACTCCGACCCTGAACGGATTTACCAGATTTATTCCCACATGCTAAATAATGCATTGAAATTCACCGATGAAGGATCAATCGAATTTGGTTATTCAGTAACAACAGACAACCAGATCATGTTTTTTGTGAAAGATTCGGGAATTGGGATAGCCGAAGATCAGCAAGAAATTATTTTCAAGAAATTCGGAAAATCGGGAAATGTAAACACCAACAAAAACAGGGGAACAGGACTAGGATTGGCCCTTTCGAAAAAAATTGTTGAACTTCTAAACGGAGAGATAAAAGTTGAATCGCATGAAGGAGAAGGAAGTACATTCTATTTCTATCTTCCAATTGAGAAAGAACAAAAAATTACAATTACCCGGCCATCGGTTTTTGGAGACATAAACTGGGGTTCAAAAACTATTCTGGTAGCTGAAGATACAGAGTCGAACTACTTCTTTATTGAGGCTTTTCTTGAGCGGACAAAAGTAAACCTGCTTTGGGCAAAAGATGGAAACGAAGCGGTTGAAATGTTCAAGGAAAACAACGTAAACCTGATTCTTATGGATATTATGATGCCCGAGAAAGATGGTTACGATACTACGCGCGAAATAAAGCAACTGAATCCGGAGGTGCCAATTATTGCCCAAACCGCACTTGCTTTGCCCGATGATGAGGAGAAATGTTATGATGCTGGCTGCGACTATGTACTTGTAAAACCGATAAATAGCGATGATTTAATTGCTTCAATTAAACGGTTTATACTATAATTCAGGAATTTAATCTTAGCTACCAGTAATAACAACTTTTCGGGTATCTACGCTATTTCCTTTTGAAGCTTTGAGAATATATATTCCGGGAGAAATGCCTGAAATATCAATCTCTGTGTATATTTTATTTTCAAAACTTTCGCTATAAACGACCTTGCCAGTCAAATCAAACATCGAAATATTAAACGATTCTGAGCGGTCTTTAAACTCAACAACAACATAATTGCTAGCCGGGTTAGGGTATAATTTGAACAGTTTATCTTTGTCGTAAACTGTATCAACATTCTGCACAAACGAAGCGCTACATATCAAGGCCTGCATAAGCAATGAAGCGCCACTCATCTGTTCAGGATTCAAATCGCTAGCCATTTTCCAATATCCACTTTGCTTCACCATCATCGAATTTTCAGCAACCAATGGCCTAAAATCGGACTGATAAATTGCTAATGAGTCTTCGGTAGGTACCACAATACTTATAAAGAAATTTCCTTCGACCGAAACTGATTGATCGAAATCAAGGAAATTCATTGCATTCTTTGTGAGCTTACTGAATGGAAATTTAAACTGTTTAACAGCAAAATCGGGAACAGAATCGCCAGTGTAGATCCGAACCGTAAGCATTGAATTTTCAGTAGTCGGCTTAAAATTAGCAATACCTACGGCAATACCGTTGATAAACGCTTTATCCACTCCAGTAAACCGCTCGGCAACTTCGGTAATATTCAGTGAATTATTACCGGAGTAAATACCCTTGAGCCCTTTGTATTCGGGGAGCAAAACAATTGAATCTTCAACCTGAAAATTGCTTATGAAAGAACAAGTACTGGAAGAAGCATCAAAAGGATTAAGCCCATCGATTTTGTAAGTTCCTGTTTTTCCTGGGTCAAGCCACCGTTGCAATTGACGGTTGTTTTGACTTTTATAATCCCACATTTTATCAAAACGGGCGAAAAGGTCGTACGAGAGTTCCTCACAAGAAGCATTTCCTCCAGAGAGAGTACCAACTAACCGTTTTTCGCTGTTGAATAAAGGTCCACCAGAAGAACCACCTTCGGTAGTGCCGGTCTCCCAGTTTAAAACCTTCCAGTGTCCAAAGTCTAAATAACGATAGTTGTAACGAGCTGAATCACAGACACCACTGTCGTAAGATATTTTCTTAACATCGCCATTTGGGTGGTGAATTATATGAGAGTTAGCAGGTTTAACATGAGTTGCATCCCATCCGGCATAAAATGGACGATAAGTTGCGGGAGGTGTTTCACTCAATTCAACAAGAATAAAATCGAGGCTATCGAACCAAGCCAATGCATTAGAACCACTTACCGACTGAACATCGGAGCCATTGATCCCTGTACAAAA
>CAZRXT010000076.1:4005-8299 GCA_964604035.1 uncultured Prolixibacteraceae bacterium
TGTATTCTTTGTTATTGAAGCTAGTAAAAGCCCCTAAAACAAAACTCTTATCCGAATTATAAATAAACAATCGGGCACCATTTGGGATATGAAATTTAGAGAAAATGACATTTAAAGAAAAAGCACTGTCCGATTTAATTGCCAATTGCCAAACATTGTAGCCATCAACATCAAACCATGAACCCGAATTGTCGGGATTAAGACTGACTTGAAATGAATGTGCAAATGTAAAGCTCTTTAAATCATCATTTTGAAGTTTATCCATTTTAAGTTGCTCATGGTCAAGATGTGGCATTTTCACAACTTTCTCGTGAAAAGAAGCTGATTTTAAGTTCGTAACTTCGAGCGGAGAACCACCCTGAGATATCTGTCCAAAAACAAGCTGAACGCCAAAAGTCAGGAAACAAATCAGAGTACAAGCAATATGAATTATCTTATCTTTCAATCGGTTATAAATTATTTATAATCAACTCCAAACTTTTTCTTCAGAAAATCTTTCAACCTAAACATTTCGTCGCGATACTGAGCCGCCTGAATAAAGTCGAGGTCTTTGGCACATTTCTCCATCTCTTTACGCACTTTCAAAATTGCTTTCTCCAAGGCATCCAACGTCATGTATTGAACAACAGGATCAGCAGCCACATCAGCATCACCCGATTCGGAATAAGCCTTCTTCAACGTTTTCTGATCGGCAGATTTACGCTTGCTTTCCTGACCAACAATTTCACGGCTAGCCTTAACAATTTGAGTTGGGACTATTCCGTTTTCCTCGTTATATTTCAACTGCTTTTCGCGTCGATAATCTGTTGATTCAATGGTTTTACGCATCGATTCAGTAATCTTATCGGCATACATAATTACCAAGCCATTAAGGTTACGGGCAGCACGCCCAGCAGTTTGTGTAAGCGACCTTTCGGAACGAAGAAAACCTTCCTTATCGGCATCGAGAATGGCAACAAGCGAAACTTCGGGCAAATCGAGCCCTTCGCGTAAAAGGTTGATACCTACCAGCACATCAAACTCTCCATTACGCAAACCTTCCAATATCTCAATTCGGTCGAGCGTATCAACATCGGAATGAATATAACTGGTTTTCACGCCCATGCGAAGCAGATATTTTGTAAGCTCTTCGGCCATCCGTTTGGTAAGCGTAGTTACTAACGTACGTTCGTGCTTCTCAATCCTCAGGCTTATTTCGTGCATCAGGTTGTCAATCTGATTCTTACTAGGGCGCACATCAATTCGCGGATCCAACAAACCCGTTGGACGTATAATTTGCTCAACAATAACACCTTCAGATTTACCAAGTTCATAATCGGCAGGGGTTGCACTAACAAAAATTATTTGATTTATAATCTCTTCCCACTCTTCAAACTTCAACGGACGGTTATCAATTGCGGCAGGAAGGCGAAAGCCATATTCAACCAACGTGGTTTTTCGAGAGCGGTCGCCACCATACATTGCCCTGATTTGCGGAATGGTAACGTGACTTTCGTCAACAACCATAAGGTAATCATCAGGGAAATAGTCGAGCAAGCAAAAGGGGCGAGTCCCGGCAGCACGTTTGTCGAAATAGCGCGAGTAATTTTCTATTCCCTGACAATAACCAAGCTCTTTCATCATCTCCATGTCGTATTCAACACGTTCCTGAATGCGCTTAGCTTCAAAGTGTTTCCCAATCTCTTTGAAATAGTCGATCTGTTTCACCAGATCATCCTGAATTTCGCGAATAGCACTATGCAACCTCTCCTGAGTAGTAACAAACATTGTAGCAGGATAGAGTATTGCCTGATCTAACTCGGTGATAGTTCGACCAGATTCAGGGTCAAAACTTTTGATTTCTTCAATGTCGTCGCCCCAAAAAACAACCCTAATCGCATAATCGGCATAACCAGGAAAAACATCAATAGTATCGCCTTTCACCCTAAAGTTTCCGCGGTTAAACTCAACTTCATTGCGAGAATAAGATCCATCGACCAACTTGCGAAGAAAAGCGTTGCGCGCAATTGATTGCCCAACCTTTATTTCGAGCATGTTAGCATGAAAATCTTCAGGATTACCTATACCATAAAGACAAGATACAGAGGAAACAACAATAATATCCCTCCTACCCGACAACAACGAAGATGTTGCACTCAACCTAAGTTTTTCGATCTCCTGATTAATAGAAAGATCTTTTTCGATATACGTATTTGTAACCGGAAGATAAGCTTCAGGCTGATAATAGTCGTAATACGAAACAAAATATTCAACAGCATTTTGAGGGAAAAACTGCTTCAATTCGCTATATAGCTGAGCCGCCAGCGTCTTGTTATGGCTTAGAACTAAGGTTGGTCTATCAATCTTTTCGATTACATTGGCTACGGTGAACGTTTTTCCGGAACCGGTAACACCAAGCAAGGTTTGAGCAAAAAGACCTTGATTCAACCCATTAACTAGTTGAACAATAGCCTCGGGCTGATCGCCTGTAGGTTGATATTCCGATACAATTTTAAAGTTCATTGCTTATTGCCAATTATATTCACTTCGGGACTGATAGAAATCCCAAACTTTTCGAACACTGAATTTTGTATTTTCTGAGCAAGACTAACAATTTCGGAACCCGTAGCATTGCCATAATTTACCAAAACAAGAGCCTGATCCTGATGAACGCCCACATTTCCTTCGCGATAACCTTTCCATCCGCACTGATCTATCAACCAACCCGCTGCAACTTTAAGCTTACCCGCTTCCTGCGATTCGTATACAGGCAAATTGCTGAACCGAGATTTCAAGCTCTCAACAGTTTCGGGTTCAACAACAGGATTTTTGAAGAAACTTCCGGCATTGCCAAGCACTTTGGGATCAGGAAGTTTCGAATCGCGAATTTGAATCACAGCTTTTCGAACATTATTAAGGTTTACTTCGCCCAGCAATTCAACCTCCTTATTTAGTGCGCCATATTCGAGATTAAATTCAGGGAACTTATCGAGCCTATAAGTAACCGATGTTACTACAATTTTGTTTTTTAGTTCATTCTTAAAGATCGAATCGCGATAACCAAACCTGCATTCATCATTAAAAAACTCAAACTGCTGGCCGGTTTCAACAAATACGCCCTTCACCGAATGAATACAATCTTTCACTTCAACACCATAAGCACCAATATTTTGTACTGGCGAAGCTCCAACTTTACCCGGAATGTTCGAGAGATTTTCAACCCCACCCAACTCATACTTCACAGCATAATCAACCAGTTCGTCCCATTTCACACCAGCTCCCGCTTCAACGTAAACATGGTTTCGATCTTCATTTTGAACTGAAATCCCGGGAATATTGGGATAAATTATCAACCCATCGAAATCATTAATAAACAAAAGATTACTGCCACCACCAATTACAAAATAGTTGGAAGGTATTTGTTTATTATCAATAAAAGCCAGTAGATCTTCAATCTCGGTAAACTCAAAAAAAGAAGAGGCTTTTGCATTGATAGCAAACGTATTATATGGTTTTAAATCGAAATTTTCAAAAAGACGGATCATATACAAAATTTTGAACTACAATGATTAATCGAGAATTCTAATCTGAAGGAAATAAGTGTTGATTCAACAACCCAAAGCACAAATTACCAATTGCCAAATATCGAAAAATTCCTTTAGTTTTGTTATCGATTAGAAGTATTTATGAGTAATCCGATCAAATCTGACCCGACCCTAAAGAAAAGAGTTGTACTTGCTGTAACCAACGATTTGGTTACCGACAACCGTGTAAATAAAATTGCGCTTTCGTTACTCGAAATGGGGTTTGATGTGACTCTGACAGGCCGTGATTACCCTTCGGCTAAAACCAAGCTCGACAGGCCGTATCGCACCAACCGTTTTCATCTTTGGTTCAACAAAGGGCCACAGTTTTACGCCAATTACAACATCAGACTCTTCTTTTATTTGATTGCCAAACGTTTCGACATAATTGTCTCGAACGACCTTGATACGCTGCCAGCTTGTTACCTTGCTTCGAAGTGGACAAAGAAACCTCTGGTTTACGATAGTCACGAATATTACACCGAAGTTCCGGAGCTGGTAGACCGTCCGTTTGTGAAGAGGTGCTGGGAAAAGATTGAAAAAAGAATTCTTCCGAATGTGAACTATTGCTACACTGTTTGCCAGAGCATTGCCGATGTTTACAATGAAAAATACGGCAACAACTTTCAGATAATAAGGAATTTACCAGCACGCATGGAGCTGAATTCAACAGAAATTTCCGAACCAAAGTTTCCAACAGATAAACCCATAGTCATTTATCAGGGAGCCGT
>CAZRXT010000076.1:8399-9510 GCA_964604035.1 uncultured Prolixibacteraceae bacterium
CCAGTGCTATCGGCTTCGCTCCCCGAAATGAAAAGAGTGGTTGACCAATATGGCGTTGGAATAACCATAAAAGAAACCACCCCAGATGCAATTGCAGAGGGAATCAAGATGATGCTTGATCAAAAAGATCAATATCTCAACTGGAAATCCAACTGCAAAAAAGCAAAAGAGATTCTTTGCTGGGAAAATGAAAGCTTAATTCTAAAATCGATATACAGCAATTTCTTGTGACAGAATCGACTCTAAATCAATCGGATTCCGTTATCTTCTATCGTAATTTGCTTGTTTTTGTAAAGTGCCCCAACCGCTTTCTTATACGTTTTCTTGCTGATACCAAATAGTTTCACAATCAATTCAGGATCACTTTTATCGGAAACGGCAAGGAACCCACCGTTTTCCTTCAACTTTTCAATAATCTCGCCCAAAACCGGATCAACTTTTTCATAACCTTGCTTTTCAAGACTAAGGTCAATTTTTCCGTCTTCTCTTATTTTCTTGATGAAACCAGTAACCTTGTCGCCAGTTTTGATTGGCTTAAAGAGTTCATTTGAATAAAGAATCCCCAAATGCGTACCATTAATGATAGCATTGTAGCCAAGGTCGGTACGATTAGAGATGAGCAAATTAACCTCATCGCCAACAACAAAATTCACCTCTTCAATATTCAGAAAGCGATTAATTTTAGACGAAGCAACAATCCTACCTGTGACTTTATCAACATAAATTCGAACAAGATACGACCGTCCAACCTCCATTTTCTGAGCCTGTTCACGAAATGGCGAAAGAAGATCTTTAGGCAAACCCCAATCGAGGAAAGCACCAACGCCAGTAACCGCAACAACTTTAAGGTAAGCAAATTCGTCGACCATGCCAAGAGGGAAATCGGTTGAAGCCACAATCCGATCTTCAGAATCGAAATAGATGAAAACATCAACATCGTCGCCTTCGTTGCAATTTAAGGGCACATAACGGTTAGGCAACAAAATTTCACCATAAGGGCCACCATCCAGGTACACACCTTGGTCGGTGAATTTTACAACTTCAAGCGTACTTATTTTCCCAATTCGTACCATAATCTATCTAATTCTAATTAATGATGATAATTTATCTA
>CAZRXT010000077.1:0-9433 GCA_964604035.1 uncultured Prolixibacteraceae bacterium
GGCGCTAATGGACCTTACAAAAGGATCTTCCATTTTATCTTTCAGGTATTTCATACTTCCGCTTGAAAAACCAATAGCAAGAAATGTAAAGAACAAAATGACAACAATAAGCCAAAAATTCTTGTTTTTCTTCCCCAACAACTCTCTACTTTCATTGCGATAGAAAAGATGCTTAAAATCGTGAGGTATTGGGTAAAACTGAATCCAACTTTGTTTCAGTTTGAACTTTGCAAACAACGTATATTTCACATTCACCCAGTCCCAAGCAACGCAAAGTCGATAAAAAACCTTAGGAATAATATCTTTAAGTGGAGAATATCTCAAATTGTTAAACAACTCAGAATCTTCATTTGCATCTTTAACAACAATTCGCGTAATCTTCTTGATCCTTGTTGAAAAATAATCAACAATTTTTTCAATTAAAGAACTTATAAACGGAGCCACAGATAACACAAGCCAAGGCAAGAATCCCAAAATACTTTGAAAAGCAGACCCTCTACCTCTAAACTCCTGCTGCTCAATACTTCCCGTTTCATCAGAAGAAGATTTATCGCGATGGCCTTCAACGGCAGTTTTAAACTTAAGATCCTGAATTGTACGTATTACGTCATTAATTTTTACATCGGCTTTTCGAATTTCGCCATGCGCAAATTGTTTGACCCATTCTTTAATATTTGGAGTTAAAATTCCTTTTTCTTCAAACTTTTGCTCTAGCCACGTTTGGTATTCATTTTTTGATGACTCAGGAAAATCAGCCTCAGTTTCCATCACAATCTGTTGCGATGACATGCTTTCCTTTATTTCCTCAAAAAAATCTTCAGAGACATTATTGTCCGAAAGGTGCATTAGAATTCGCAAATAGCTTTCGGTATCGGAGTTCAACAACAACTCAATCTCTTTCTGAATTTTCAGTTGTTGCCTGCGAGATTCAGACCATTTTAGCTTATCTCTGTCGAAAATGAAATGTGGGTCAATAATTGAGACGCCGTTTTCACGCTTAGAAAGCACAATAATACGGTCGGCAAAATCGAGAGTAAGCGGAATATTGTGAGAAACGATGATCACACTAACATTTTGGCGCTGATTGTTAACGAAATCGCGAACAAAATGCATCAATTTAACCGAATTGAAATGGTCAAGGTTTCCAGTTGGCTCGTCACCGAAAAGGACTGTAAATTCGGGGTTTATAGCACGGGCAAAAGCCAAACGTTGACGCTCGCCACCTGAGAATTCGAATGGTTTCTTTGTATATGAAAGACTAGTAACACTTAGGTTTTTTACTAACGATTCAATGGCATTAAAATAAGCTTCCGATTCGGGTTTGTTCTGAATAAGCTCAGTTAAACCTACATTTTCGAGCGCTGTAAAATTAGGCATCAGGTTTGTACTCTGAAAAATGAAACTGTAGTACAACATCCTGATTTTGTATCGATCGGCCTCTTGATCTTCGCCCCAAATATCTGCTAAATCATATTCTTCGTCGTCTGTTGGATAAAATTTTATAATTGAACTTTCTTTATCAACAGTCTTAGTCATCAGCCCAAGAGTTTCGAGCAATGTACTTTTACCAGAACCTGATGGGCCTAAAAGAACAGTAATTTTTCTTTTGGGTATGATTAGATTTTTTGCTTCGAGTACAGGTTGAGAATTGACATAGGCACAACTTAATTTTTGAATATCAAAAAGTATGTCTTTGCGATCGTAATTTTCGCTGTGTAAATTATCTGCCATTAGTCCTATTTCTTATTTGATATAATCCTTATAAAGGGTCTCGATAAAATCAGTATTCCCAAATTCTTTCGAGTTATGAGGGAAAATCCTAGAGTCGATCCAATAATGTTTTACACCACAACCAGTACCCATAGGTATTCTGAAAGTGGCTTTATAATTATTGTATTCATTTTTATATCCCTTGAAATAATCTGCAAATTTCTGTTTGAAAGATGGGTCTTCTTCTACTTTCCCTCCTGACAACTGGAACAAATACTCGTTAAAAATTGTCCATCTATGATCATCATAAAAGTCGCCTGTAAGTAGATTTTGCCCATCAAAAATACTTTGAATATGCCCCTTTGTTATACACCAGTCGATCAAATACTCATAAAGCATTTTATCGGGAAAGCGGTCAGGAGATGTAACATCCGAAAGTTTAATGCTCCTATATTTTTCTTTTCCACCCCAACCTGTAAGAATTGCAGAAAGGGTATAGAGGCTTAACGAGTCAACAGCTTCATTAACTTCAGGAAAATAACCAAGAATATCGACTAGAATTTCTTGCCATCCATAAACTATATAAGAGCGAGACTCATTTGAAGAGAGGGCTTGCTCGTCGGTTGGAATAAGCCTTTCGAGCGACTTCTTGATTGAATACAAATCATCTTGCGACATCAACAAAACATCCTGATAAATTGGATTGCGAACACCCGTTTCAAATCGTTTGGTATAGCCTGTACTATAAACTTGACCATTTTTTTGGAACACGATATTGAGTTTATCTTGAGGAATATTGTGGTCTTTTAATTTGTCGATAAAAACTTGTATTTGCCTTGCATCTGAACCAGATATTTTGCCATTCAAATAAAGCGAAACATTATCAAGTTGTTCATTCACTTTACGTTCAATCATGTTCATCTGAGTTGTTATTTCATTTCCAAGAACATTTGGGTGTAAGCTACCACCATCGGGGGCTTTCTTTAAATAGCCAGGAATACCCAAGTTTGGAGAAACCTCTCGAATATCTTTTCCTCTACTTATAATCGCAGTTGTTGCAGATGTTCCGTCGGGTGAACGTTTTACTGCAACATCACGAAGTAAATCTTCTACTTGGCTACGAAAAGCATCGTATGCAGGTTTTGTATCAGCAACTATTTGATGATGTGCTTGAATTGCAAAGAGATTAATATTTTTCCTTACCATCAAATTAACCAAATCTTGATGAGCAACATTAGTAAACTCAGGTACGCTTTTTCCTGCACAATCGGTATAGGTTGTACGTTTGTGATTTCCACAATCGCCAATCAAAATCACAAAATTCGATTCTCCTGCAGGAGGATCAAAACGTTCAATTGCTTTCTTTATTCCATAATAAACAGCCTCTTCGGGGTCGTTATTACATTTATTATAAGTTGGTGTCAAATAACGAGTTAACAATGTATTTATCCCATTGTAGTTCGAAGAAAGATCACGTGTGAAATTTATTGCATTAGCATTTCCTTCTGAAGCATCGCGATACAAAAGAGCACCAAATTTATAGTTGTTCTGACCTTTAAGAAGTGTTTTTGTTGTTGTTTTTAAGGCGTTTTGAATTGCCTGTGAAAAAGGAACCATGCTACTGGTTGCATCAATAACGAAAATGATATTAACATTTCGCATAGATGCCGACATTGAATCGATAACATGCTTAATGTTAGCAAATTCGGTACTTGAAAGCGATTTTCCATTTTCAGAACGAAGCTCCCCAATAACACCAACTTTCGAAAGCCCGTTGGTAACATCGAGAACAGGAAAACGGTCAATTTCACCAATTGCTCTGCCTTTTAAAGCCGCTGGTTCTTCATAAACAGTTGCTCCAGTTAGCGTTTTTGCAGAGTAAATCTTAGCGTTTTTTTGCGACGACTTTCGTTCTGCAACAGCTTTGTCGTCCCAGTTAACTTCATAAGCTAAACGGTGATTCCACGCAGTTGTTTGAGATTTTAAAACCCAACCTCTAATTAATTGAGGGTCGTTGTTAAAATCAGAAATTTCAGGAATATCGCCTAAAAGATATGCCGTAGCAGTTTCTTTATAAACGTAATTAATTTGATAAACTAAAGCCGAATTGATTGAGTCTGATGGGCTACACCTTGGATGCGAATAAAATTCAGGTATTCTCCTGATTTGATTATCAGCACCTAAAATATTAAGTACCATTGCTTTTTTATTGAAGATACCCCCTTTAAATTCAGGTAGGTTCACATCTCTTGTTTTCAAACAAGTTCGCCACAAAAGCATGTTGTCTTTTTTAATCCAACTAGCTTTTGAAGCTGCACCATCTTTCAGATTCCCTCTAACATCTGCATCGTTAACGCTAATCACCCTTACAGAGCTTTCAGTTTCATCGATAACGTACATCGGAGTCATAAAATCAAGCTTCCTGCCGTTCGCACTATTACAAGCTTTATCTGAATATAGAGGGTTATTAGGCCGATCAGAAAAGACGACCCACAACTCACCCTCTTTCGTTTTGCCTGGCAAAGAGGCTGATGCGTTATCCATGGGCATTGTATATTTCCCCGGGGTATTTTTTACTGTACTCTGACTTTGAGCTGTGTTTACCACAAAAGACAATAAGAAAAGTACCCCAACAAATACTAACGTTTTCTTCATAATGCTGTTTTTTGTCAAAAAAAGCGCTGATTTACGCTATCTTAATCTCTAAATAAACCAGTTTTTATAGATTTTTCAAAGTTAGAATTTATAAAAAACAATTGAAAATTTGATCGGATAAAAATCCAGTTTAATATAGAAATTAAAGATAAAGCAAATCACGACATTCTACTTTTTTAAACACAATTTTCTTAAAAAAATAGAATGATTTGCTCTTGTAATGAAGATAAACAAAGATAAATGCAAGAATAGAATACACTTACGCCGAAAATTATCAAAAACTTTGCATTTTGTGAAGTTTTGAATACTCGCCATTCAATTTCAAAAGCTCGATGTGAGTACCTTTTTCCACAATTTCGCCCTTCTTAAAAACGCAAATCAAATCGGCATTTTTTATTGTTGATAAACGATGGGCTATCACAATTGAAGTTCTGCTTTTCATTAAATTTAGCAAAGCTTCTTGAACAAGTTTCTCGGACTCAGTATCTAGCGAAGATGTTGCTTCATCTAAAATCATAATTGGCGGATTTTTCAAAACAGCCCTAGCAATCGATAATCGTTGCCGTTGCCCGCCCGAAAGCTTACTTCCCCTATCGCCAATTTTTGTAAGGTATCCATCTTCACTTTCAGTAATAAACTCATTGGCATGAGCAATTTTGGCCGCATTAATAACCTGATCTATAGATGCATTTTCAACTCCGAAAGAGATATTATTTTCAAACGTATCGTTAAAAAGCACAGGCTCCTGACTAACATAGCCCATTAATTCGCGTAAATCGCTAAGATTTAATTGTTTTATATTAATGCCATCAATCAATATCTCTCCATTCTCAACATCCCAAAAACGAGGTATCAACTTAACAAATGTTGTTTTCCCTGAACCTGATTTCCCGACTAAAGCAACAACTTTTCCCTTCGGAATAATTAGATTAATGTTCTTCAGAATGATATCTTTTCGATATGCAAAAGTTACATTTCTGAACTCAATTTCGTGGTCAAAAGTATTCTTAAGCATTGACCCTGAATTGTTTCTAATCGGATTTTCGGCATTCAGAATAGTATCAATCCTATCCATCGAAGCCATCCCCTTCTCAACGCTATAAACTGCTGTTGAAAATGCTTTTGCCGGATTTATTATACTGTAAAAAAACACAAGGTAAGTGATAAAATTTTCAGGAGCCATACCTCCATCATTCTTTAAAATCAGACCACCACCATACCACAAAACCACAATAATGATGGCTGTTCCAAGAAATTCGCTTACCGGATGTGCAAGAAAATTTCTCCTCATTAAGCGGTTCATTATCTTGTAATAATCTTCGGTTTCTTTATTGAAGCGGGTTTCCATTTTTTTCTCAGCGTTGAATGCTTTAATAATGGTCAATCCCGAAAGTGTCTCATCAACAGTACTAAGAAGTTCGCCCATTTTATCTTGCCCTCGCCTTGATGGTTTTTTCAGCGATTTGCCAATTCGGCCAGTAATATAAACGGCTGTTGGGAGCATTATGAACGCAAAAAGAGTTAGCGACCAACTCATATAAACCATTACAAGTAAAGATATAATGATGATGATTGGGTTCTTGAAAAGCATTTCGAGCGAATTCATAATTGAATTTTCAACTTCGCTAACATCGCCGGTTAGTCGAGCCATAATGTCGCCCTTCCGTTCATCGGAATAGTAACCTAAATGCAATTCAATTAGCTTTTTGTATATTTTATTCCGAAGATCTCGAACAACACCATTGCGAAGAGGGACCATTGAAAAACTTGCCAAATAGGTAAAACCAACCTTAAAAAAAACCATCAGAATCATGAAAAGGCCAATAATGTAGAGCGCCTTAATTTGCCCCTGATCGGCAACAATAGTACTCATGTAATAAAAAAGGTTGTGCTTTAAAGCGTCGAAGTTTAGCGAAAAAGGAACAGGGTCAGTCACAAGTTGCTGTGTTCCAAACAAAATTCCAAGAATAGGGCTAAGCGCAAGAAATGAGAAGGCTCCAAAAATAGCACCCAACAGGTTGAATACAATATTCAGTGTTGCCCATCCTTTATAAGGCGGAACAAAACGACGAAGCAAAGTAAAAAGTCCTTTCATCGGTGAAGATTATATGGTTGGTCTGAAGTTGATAACTTGAGAAAAGATAAAATATTGTATCCAGTTGAAAAAAAGAAAAAAGGATGTTTCATTTTGAAACATCCTAGTCTATTTTATTTAAATTCCGGTGTAATTTTGCGGTGAAATATCCTTCAAACGCTCTTTTAATGAATCACTTACATCTAAAGAATCAATAAACTCATGAATCGAATTTTTATCGACCTTTGAATTTGTGCGAGTCAGATTAAGTAGCGCTTCGTAAGGATTGGGATAGTTTTCGCTGCGCAAAACAGTTTGGATTGCTTCAGCAACAACACTCCAATTCCGTTCTAGGTCGTTATCAATAGCTTCCATATTAATAATCAGCTTATCTAAACCTCTGAGCAAAGAACTAATTGCAATCAATGAGTGCGCAATTGGTGTTCCAATATTTCTCAACACAGTAGAATCTGTTAAATCTCGTTGCAAACGCGAAACTGGCAGTTTTGCTGAAAGATGTTCAAAAATAGCATTGGCAATTCCAATATTTCCTTCAGAATTTTCGAAATCGATAGGATTAACTTTATGTGGCATTGCCGACGAGCCAATCTCGCCTTTTTTTATCTTCTGTTTGAAATATTCCATCGAAATGTATGTCCACATGTCGCGGTCAAGATCTAAAAGAATTGTATTGATACGTTTCAGATTATCGAAGATTGCGCCATAGTTATCGTAATGAGCTATTTGCGTAGTATACTGTGAACGTTCAAGTTGCAATGAATTTATGCAAAAATCGTTAGCAAAAGCAACCCAGTCAATTTGCGGATAAGCCACATGGTGGGCATTAAGGTTTCCGGTTGCTCCACCAAATTTTGCATAGCACGGAATACTCTTCAGCAAATCGAGCTGAACATTAATCCTTTCAATGAAAACCCTAAGTTCCTTTCCCAAACGTGTAGGAGAAGCCGGCTGTCCATGAGTTCGAGCTAGCATTGGAACATCGTCCCAGCTCAAAGCAAGCTCTTCAAGTTTATTAACAACCTTCTCAATTTTAGGATAATATACATTACTTAATGCGTCGCGAAGAGAGCAAGGCACCGAAGTGTTGTTAATATCCTGCGAAGTCAAGCCAAAATGAATAAACTCTTTATGTTTTTTCAACTCCAGAGAATCAAACTTTTCCTTCAAAAAGTACTCTACCGCTTTAACATCGTGGTTTGTAATTTTCTCTGTATCCTTAATTTTTTGAGCATCGTCGACGGTAAAATCTTTATAGATTGAACGTAATTTTTCGGAAAGAGAAAGGTCAAAATCAGCTAATTGCGGAAGTGGAATACTACACAATGCCAGAAAATATTCAACCTCAACCATAACCCGATAACGGATAAGGGCAAATTCGGAAAAATACTCTTCTAACTCGCTAACTTTATTTCTATAGCGGCCATCGATGGGCGTAATCGCGGTTAATTCAGATAAACTCATTGCTGTATTTTTTTGAGTCGACAAAGATATAAGAAAATTTTCTAACTCGTTTTGGAATTCCCTATCTATAAAAATATCTATAATTTAAGTCGCATACTGAACTCTAAAAATTGTATTTTTAGCATTATAAAAGTTTATGCTTTTGTTTTCTATCGAAAATAAACTCAGCAGCTTTACACCAAAACTATAAAAAATGAAGAAGCTTATCCTGTTTTTTACATTTATACTTTATACTAGTATCTCATTTGCAAAAGATTCAACTTTTTTGGTTTACAAGTTCAGCATTAAAGAAAATATTGCTCCTTCGGTTTGGAGACAAACTAAAAAAGTTTTTGCCAATGCCGACACAATGAACGCTGATCTGATTCTGATTCACATGAATACTTATGGAGGAACGGTACTTGATGCCGACTCAATCCGAACAAAAATATTAAACAGCAAAATTCCGGTATGGGTTTATATCGACAACAACGCAGCATCGGCAGGAGCTTTGATTTCAATAGCTTGCGACAGCATTTTTATGCGAACAGGGGCAAATATTGGTGCGGCAACTGTGGTTAATGAAACGGGAGCCAAAGCGCCTGATAAATACCAATCTTATTTTCGATCAATTATGCGGGCAACAGCTCAAAGCCATGGTGCAGACACCATTATAACACAAAATGACACTCTAATAAAATGGTTTCGCGATCCAATAATGGCCGAAGCGATGGTTGATGAAGATGTGTATATCCCAGGAGTTGTCGATTCAGGTAAAATACTCACATTTACCGCATTAGAAGCCCAAAAAAATGGCTTTTGCGAAGGTATACGCGAAAATATTGACGAACTTTTAGCGAAAGCAAACGTTGGAAAATATGAAATCAGGGAATTTAAACCAACTGCGATCGACAAAATTATTGGTTTTCTTACAAGTCCTTTTATCTCAGGTCTTTTAATCATGGCCATTATCGGCGGAATTTACTTTGAAATGCAGTCGCCCGGGATTGGATTTCCGCTAATAATAGCTGCTATTGCTGCTATTGGCTATTTTGCACCACTTTATCTTGAAGGGTTGGCCGAAAATTGGGAAATTCTTGTTTTTGTAGTTGGGGTAATTTTAATAGCCCTCGAGATTTTTGCCTTTCCCGGTTTTGGTGTTGCCGGCATAAGCGGTATTACCCTTGCTTTTGTTGGTTTGACTCTTAGCTTATTAAATAATGTAAAATTCAACTTTGAAAATGTTCAAAATATTTCGGTTTTGGTAGCCCTTCTCACTGTAACACTCTCAACTCTATTTGGTTTTGTTCTTTCGATATGGCTCAGCAATAAAATGTTTACTGCCGAGCATGGACCTTTTAAACAGCTAGCACTGAATAGTATTCAACTAAAAGAAGAAGGTTTCATTGGTGTAGATATTAGACCTTCGAAAATGGTAGGAAAAACTGGGACAGCTCACTCGGTTCTTCGTCCTTCGGGGAAAGTACAAATCGAAAACGAAATTTGGGATGCAATGTCGGAAGATGAGTTCAT
>CAZRXT010000078.1:0-9380 GCA_964604035.1 uncultured Prolixibacteraceae bacterium
GAAAAACACATTTCGGTGCGTCAGGCAGCTGCTCAGGAAATTGGACTTCGTCGTTTCTTACAAGAAAAAAAAGCTACGGCTTTCACCACCAGTTTCAACGAATTGGAAGGAATGTCTCAATTGATGGGCTTTGCTTCTCAACGTTTAATGGCCGAAGGTTACGGTTTTGGTGCCGAAGGCGACTGGAAAACTGCTGCTCTTACACGCACAATGTGGGTAATGGCTCAAGGATTACCTGGTGGCTGTTCTTTCCTTGAAGATTATGTGTTGAATTTCGACGGAGCAAATAGCTCAATTCTTCAATCGCACATGTTGGAAATTAACCCCGAAATTGCAAAAGCAAAACCTCGTATCGAAGTTCATTTCTTAGGAATTGGCGATGCCGGAGTTTGTGCACGTTTGGTATTCCAGGCTCACGAAGGTGACGGAGTTGCAGCAACAATTGTTGATATGGGTAACCGTTTCCGCATGATTGTTAACGAAGTGAAAGTGATTGAACCAAAGGCTCTACCTAAATTGCCAGTTGCTTGTGCATTGTGGATTCCGCAGCCGAACCTTGAAGTAGGTGCTGGTGCTTGGATTATTGCCGGTGGAACTCACCACTCAAGTTTCTCATTTTCTATCACTACCGAGATGCTAGAAGACTATGCCGAAATTGCTGATTTGGAAATGTTGATTATCGACAAAGACACTAATATCCGCGATTTCAAAAAAGAGTTGCGTTTCAACGATGTAACTTATCTTTTGAATAGAAGTTTGAAGTAATTTAACGGCGCCAACGTTGAGTTGGGTCTTAATAATAATAACAACTAATTAGGTTAACTTATGAATGCAGGATTTACAACCCTCGATTATGCAGTATTTATTGTCTACGCAATATTTATTGTTACTCTGGGTTTATGGCTCTCTCGCGATAAAAAAGGCGAAGAGAAAAATTCCAAAGACTATTTCTTAGCCGGAGGAACACTCCCTTGGTGGGCTGTTGGTGCATCATTAATTGCTGCCAACATTTCTGCTGAACACTTTATTGGCATGTCGGGTTCCGGTTTTCGTATCGGTCTGGCAATTGCCGCTTATGAGTGGTTGGCTGCAATTACATTAATTCTTGTGGCGAAGTATTTGTTGCCACAGATGCTCGACAAAAAGATTTTCACCATGCCTCAGTTGGCGAAAGAACGTTACGGACAAGGTGTTAGCTTTTTCTTCTCATTCTTCTGGTTGTTGGTTTATGTGTTTGTAAACCTTACATCTGTTGCGTGGTTAGGAGCTTTGGCAATGGAACAAATTCTTGGCGTTCCTCGTGAATATGGCGTTCCTTTGTTGTTGATTTTTGCTGGTGTATATTCTATCTATGGTGGTCTGAAGGCTGTTGCGTTAACCGACGTTATGCAGGTTGTTTTCATGGTCGGTGGTGGTTTAATCACTGCTTGGTTTGCCCTCGACGCTGTTGCTGGAGCTAATGGAAATGCTTTCGATGGTTTTATGCAGATCCTTTCAAAGGTTCGCGAAACTCCGGGCGACTTGCATTTTAACATGATTATCGACAAGAATGTCAATGAATCGATCTTTAAAGATATTCCTGGCTTGGCAGTTATTTTTGGTGCTATGTGGCTTACCAATATCGGCTATTGGGGTTTCAACCAATACATTATTCAAAAAGGTTTGGCTGCTAAGAATTTAAATGAAGCTAAAAAAGGTTTGATCTTTGCAGGTTTCCTAAAAATCCTAATTCCATTAATCGTAGTTATTCCTGGTATCACAGCTTATGTTTTGTTCACACACCCCGATATGCAAGGTACCTTGTCCGGGCTTAGTGGAAATATTGAACGTGCTGATGATGCTTATCCTTGGTTGTTACGCAACTTTGCACCATCGGGTATCCGCGGTTTAGCTTTTGCTGCTCTTGTGGCTGCTGTTGTTTCTTCATTGGCTTCAATGCTTAATTCAACATCTACTATTTTCACTTTGGATATTTATAGACCATTGATGAACAAGAATGCTTCTGAACATCAGTTGGTGAAAATCGGACGTATTGTAGCTATGGTTGCTTTGGTTATTGCAATGTTTGCAGCTAAACCTCTACTTGGTGGTTTAGATCAGGCTTTCCAATACATACAGGAGTATACTGGATTTATTTACCCAGGTGTTGTAGTTGTGTTTGGTATGGGTATTCTTTGGAAACGTGCTACAAACAGAGCTGCTCTTTGGACTACCATTGCAACTTTGCCTGCCGGTATCATTATGAAGATTGCGTTGCCCGAACTTCCATTCATTATCCGTATGGGATATGTTTGTATGATTCTTATTACGCTGGCCGTTACTCTTACTCTTACCGATAAACATCAGATTCCTGCAGAAACAGTTCCTGCAGAAACAAAGAAAAAACTTAGTACTGCTGGTTGGGGATTCGCTATTGCAGCTGTCTTAGCTTTTGTTTTTGGAATGATCTGGGGTACCGAAATTTTTGGAAGTAGCCTTAAAAACTTAGGGTTCCATTCAATTTTCTTACTCACTTTCTTGTTGGGTTTCTTGTCTATTATCATGTTCACCAATGGAACATCAACAACTAAGGATGATAAAGCTTACGACATTGATCTGAAGCTTTTTGATACAAATAAGAGTTTCTTATTTGGAGCAATGGGTATTGTTGTTATCATTGTTGCTTTGTACGCATTTTTCTGGTAATAAATTCAATACGGCATCGTGTTTGGCACGGTGCCGTATTTTTTTTCAATAGTATATGTTAGAAAAACTTAAGGAAGAGGTATTTAAGGCCAATCTCGATTTGGTAAAACACGGATTGGTAATTTTTACATGGGGAAATGCAAGTGGCATTGACCGTGAAAGTGGTTTGTTTGTAATTAAGCCAAGCGGTGTAGATTACGAAACCATGAAACCATCAGATATGGTTGTTGTAGATATGAATGGCGACGTTGTTGAAGGTTCGTTGAAACCATCATCCGATATGCCAACACATCTCTGTTTGTATAAAAATTTTCCTGAAATTGGGGGCGTTGTTCACACGCACTCAACCTATGCAACTGCTTGGGCTCAGGCTGGAACCGGAATCCCAAATATAGGGACTACCCACGCCGATTATTTTGCAAAAGAAATTCCATGTACACGTCAAATGACCGAAAATGAGGTGTTTGGTGCGTATGAGATGGAAACAGGGAATGTAATTTTAGAAGCCTTCAAAGGCATTGAGCCAGCAGAAGTGCCAGGAGTATTGGTGCATAACCACGGTCCATTCTCATGGGGGAAAGATGCTAATGATGCTGTTCATAACGCGGTTGTTATGGAACAGGTGGCAAAAATGGCAACCATCTCTTTTTCGGTAAATCCTGAATTAAAGATGAACCCACTTTTGATCAAAAAACATTACGAGAGAAAGCATGGTAAAAATGCTTACTACGGACAAAAATAGAGTAGAAAATAATTTTCAAAGTTGAAATCAAAATATAAATCAAATAGTTATGACAAAGTATGTTATAGGTTTAGATTACGGTAGCGATTCTTGCCGTGCATTGATTGTTGATGCATCGAATGGTAAGGAAATGGCAACCTCTGTTAAATATTATCCCCGCTGGATGGAAGGTAAATATTGCGATCCATCTAAAAATCAATATCGTCAGCACCCACTCGATTACATCGAAGTTCTTGAAGCTTCGGTTAAAGAAGCTCTGGCTAAATGCGACCCATCTGTTGCTCAGAATGTTGTAGGTATTTCGTTCGACACTACAGGTAGTACACCTGCATTAACCGACGAAAAAGGGACTCCTTTGGCTCTTCTTCCTGAATATGCTGAAAATCCTAATGCAATGTTCATTCTTTGGAAAGACCATACAGCTGTTGCTGAGGCCGATGAAGTGAATGAATTGGCTCGTAAATGGGCTATCGATTATACAAAATACGAAGGTGGGATTTACTCTTCCGAATGGGTTTGGGCAAAAGTTCTGCATGTTCTTCGTCAGGATAAAACCTTGAAATCTAAAGCATATTCTTGGGTTGAATATTGCGACTGGTTACCTGCAATTCTTACAGGTGAAACAAAACCTGAAATCATTAAAAGAAGCCGTTGCGCATCGGGTCACAAAGCAATGTGGCATCCTGATTGGAACGGGCTTCCACCTGAAGGTTTCCTTACCGATCTTGGACCAGAACTGGCCGGAATGCGCGAACACCTCTTTACCGAAACCTATACAAGCGACGTACCTGCAGGAAAACTAACTGCTGAATGGGCTGCTAAGTTGGGTTTATCTACCGATGTGGTTGTTGGCGTTAGCGCTTTCGACTGCCACATGGGTGCTGTTGGTGCTGAAATTGGACAGAATACATTGGTTCGCGTAATTGGCACATCTACCTGCGACATTATTGTTTCTTCGTACGAAGACATGGAAGGCAAACTTATTCCAGGTATTTGCGGACAAGTTGACGGTTCTGTAATCCCGGGTTTGGTTGGTCTTGAAGCTGGTCAGTCGTCTTTTGGAGATGTATATGCTTGGTTCAAAAATGTGTTGGCATGGCCACTACAATTTATTGATGATAAAAATTTACAGAAAACAATCGAGGATAAAATTATCCCTGCATTGTCGGAAGAGGCGATGAAAATTCCTTCGGATGAGTGGACAATTATTGCTACCGACTGGTTAAATGGCCGTCGTACACCCGATGCCGACCAGAACGTGAAAGCTACAATTACCGGTTTGAACCTTGGTTCGTCGGCTCCCCGGATTTTCAGGGCATTGGTTGAAGCAACTGCTTTTGGTTCTCGTGCAATTGCCGACCGTTTCATCGAAAACGGAATCGAAATTAAGGAAGTGATTGGCATTGGTGGCGTGGCTAAGAAATCGCCGTTTGTAATGCAAACTATGGCCGACGTAATGAACATGCCTATCAAAGTTGCTCGTGCCGAACAGTGCGTAGCCCTTGGTGCTGCTATGTTTGCTGCTACAGCTTCGGGTATATACTCTTCGGTTGAAGATGCTAAAAAGGCTATGGGGCAGGGTTTTGAAAAGGTATATTACCCAATCAAAGAAAACGTTGAAATCTACAATAAACTTTATAGTTCATATTTGAAAATTGGCAAAGCTGAATTTTAATAGTTTATTTTATAAAGATATGATACTGAACCCCGTGAATTTGCGGGGCTTCAGTTTCTAAGAGTTTAAACTAGTGAATTCGAATAACTAAACTTATTTGTATATGAAACACATTTTTTCATCGTCAGTTTTAGGTTTGATGCTTGTTGCAGGCTCGTTACAGGCTCAGAACTCGCTGAATGTTAACGTCAGTCAGGCGAAAACAAAAATCAGCAAAGAAATTTACGGGCAATTTTCGGAACACCTTGGAACTTGTATTTACGAAGGTATTTATGTGGGTAAAGACTCAAAAATACCTAATGTCGATGGTTATCGTACCGACGTGGTAAATGCTTTCAAAGAATTGAAAGTTCCTGTTTTGCGTTGGCCAGGAGGTTGTTTTGCCGATACTTACCACTGGAAAGATGGTATTGGGGCGAAAGCAAACCGTCCTTCTATTGTGAATGTTCACTGGGGAAATGTGACTGAAGACAATAGCTTTGGTACTCACGAATTCCTGAATTTCTGCGAATTGATCGGAACAGAACCGTATTTGAGCATCAACGTTGGATCTGGTTCTATTCAGGAAGCTTCGGAATGGGTTGAATATGTTACTTCGGCCAACGAAAACCCAATGAGTGCGCTCCGTAAAAAGAACGGTCGCGAAGATCCTTGGAACGTTAAGTTCTGGGGTATTGGTAACGAGACATGGGGTTGCGGTGGCGATATGCGCCCTGAGTATTATGCCGATGTTTATCGTCAGTACTCAAGCTATGTTCGTGGAAACAATCTTCAGAAAGTTGCTGTTGGTCCTTCATCGAACGACTATAACTGGACTGAAAAAATGATGCAGGGACTTCAAGATAAGAAAAACCTAGTTCAGGTTTTATCACTTCACAATTATACGTTGCCAACAGGTAGCTGGAGTGGGAGCAAAGGCTCTTCGACCGATTTTGGCGAGGATATGTATTTTACCACATTACGCCGTACTATGGAAATCGAAGAGTTGATTGTTAAGCATTTGGCTATCATGGATAAATACGATCCAGAGAAAAAGATTACACTTGCTGTTGACGAATGGGGTACTTGGTACGATCCACTTCCGGGAACAAATCCTGGTTTCCTGCAACAACAAAATACTGTGCGCGATGCTATTGTGGCTGCCATCAACCTCAATATTTTCAACAATCATGCCGACCGTATTTCGATGTGTAACATTGCCCAAGTAGTAAACGTGCTTCAAGCCATGATCCTTACCAAAGGCGAACAGATGGTGAAAACACCTACTTACTACGTGTTTAAGTTGTACAACGTACATCAGGAAGCAACATTGATCCCAACAGAAATGAAATGTGGAGATTATGTGTTTAATGGTGAAAAATTGCCTGCTGTAACTTCTTCTGCTTCAATAAAAGATGGTGTGGTGAGTGTTACCCTCTGCAACTTAAATCCTAACAAAGCTGAGAAAGTTGAATGTACTTTTGATGCTACCGATTTGAAAACTGCAAGCGGTCAAATTGTAAATGGGAAAAACATTACAGATTATAACGATTTTGGTCAACCAGAGAAAGTGAAAATAGAACCATTCAAAGTAGCTGCTCCTAAAAACGGAAAGCTCTCAGTTGAAATTCCTGCTCACTCGGTTGTATTGGTTCAGTTATCAGCAAAATAAAAACATATACTTATGAAGAATGTAACTAATTTATTAATCGGTGCGGCGGTTGTCCTTTCAATGGCAAGCTGTACTAAACCAGAACCTTCTGTTTTTACCGAAACAGTTGACAAGATCGATTCTGCTAATTATTCGAAAGTAATTGATGGCGAACAGGTCTCTTTGTTCACCTTGAAAAGTGGTAAAATTGGTATGAAGGTAACCAATTACGGAGCAAGGGTTGTTGCTCTTTGTGTGCCAAGTAAAGATGGAAAACAAGTTGACGTAGCGTTGGGTTACAACTCTATTGATGAGTACGTTAACAATAAGGAGTACTTCTTTGGTGCTGCTATTGGCCGCTATGGTAACCGTATTGGAGATGCCCGTTTCAGCCTCGATTCTGTTGAATATACCCTTGCTGCCAACGATGGCAAAAATCACCTTCATGGTGGCGTAAAAGGTTATTACGATGTGGTTTGGAAAGCAAAACAACTTAGCGATTCTAAAGTCGAATTTACCTATTTGTCAGCCAATGGCGAAGAAGGTTATCCTGGCAACCTTTCAATTACAATGACTTATGAATTGACTCCTGCCGGCGAATTTAAAATTGATTACAAAGCAACTACCGATCAGAAAACGGTTTGTAACCTTACAAATCATACCTATTTCAACCTTTCGGGCGAAGGAAGCGAAACAATCAACGACCATTTGTTGACTTTCAATGCCGATAATTTCACTCCGGTTGATTCTACATTGATCCCAACAGGCGAAATTCTTCCTGTTGCAGGTACTCCAATGGATTTCACCAAAGCAACGGCTATTGGCGAACGTGTTGATGCCGATTTTGTTCAGTTGAAATATGGCAAAGGTTACGACCACAACTGGGTGATCAACAAAAAAGGAGAAGGTGTTGAATTGGCTGCTACTGTAGTTTCGCCAGTTACTGGCATCAAACTTGAAGTGTTGACCGATCAGCCGGGCATTCAGTTCTACGGAGGTAATTTCCTCGATGCTGTTGTTTCTGGTAAATTGGGCAAACCGTATGTTTTCAGAAGTGCTTTCTGTCTCGAAACTCAGCATTTTCCCGATTCACCAAACAAACCTGAATTTTCTTCGGTTGTTTTGGAACCAGGGCAAACATACACACACACTTGCATTTATAAATTTGCAATTCAATAATTAGTTGTTATTTATTGTGATTTAAAGGCCATTCGGATTTTTTCGGGTGGCCTTAATCTTTTTTTTGTATCAAGTATCAAGACTCAAGTATCAAGACTCAAGTATCTTTCTGTTTAATAATTTTGAAATGTTGTTTTTGAACATTAAACCAATATTTCAGTTTTAGCAGGTTGCACTATTCAACGAAAAAATGATGATATTCGTACTTCATTTTTTATGTCGAACTAAATTATAAACCGTCGATTGATAAATTGAAAATGACTTATTAACGAACCTATTAACAGTAACAAAAAATAAACTTATGAAACGTTTCTCTCTTTTTCTGATTTTATTCTGCTCGTTGCATGCTATGGCTCAGTTGCCCAACAGGGTAATTTACCTTACAAATGAAGAAATTTCAGTAGGAATACTGAAAGATGTTGGTGGACGTATTGTTTTCTTCGGAAAACCGGGTGGCGAAAACTTTATCTATTCCGACTCAGCGTTGTGGAATGAACCTGAAGACAAAAGGGTTGTCCCTTCAGCCCGAGGCTTCAATAAACCTTACTTTGGGTTTATTACATGGGCCGGGCCGCAAAGTCAGTGGTGGAATTTTCAAAGTGTAAACCCAAGGCGGAAAAATGCAGTGTGGCCTCCCGATCCCTACTTCGAATTTGGTGCGTTCGAAATTAAGAACCAAACACCAACAAGTTTGACGATTGTTGGCCCGGTTAGTGAAATTTCGGGGTTGCAACTAACTAAGAGTTTTACTATCAACGGTAATAAACTCGAAATTAAGGTGTCGGCAAAAAATGGCCGAAACGAGAGCGTATCGTGGGATTTATGGTCGAACCTCCGTTTTGATGCCCACACTAAATTTTGGATTCCAGCTTCCGAGAAAAAATTGATCAAGGTTGAAAAGGAAGAGACCGATGTCCGTGGCTTTGTTCCTCACACCTTCGAGGGCAATAAGTTTAAGTTTCTTCCACCGGCCTCGACTCCAAAAATGTTGATATCGAAAGCTTTTTTATACCCCAACGAGGGCGCCTTTTATGTTCAGAAAGAAAGTGGTTTGATGGTTGTGAAGTTCGACCTTATCGATCAGAAATTGATTCATCCCGAGCAAGCTATTGTCGAGGTTTATAACTGTATTACGCCAACTGGAAAGTCGGATGATATTCTTGAGCTTGAGCACCATTCGGCCTTTAAAACCCTTCAGCCAGGCGAGAGCATGGAACTTTCGGAAACATGGGAAATAAAACCTTCTGAGAAATAAGAGACTTGTGTTTTTGCATTAAAGTTGTTGTTTGCAGTAAGTATTAACCTGAGTTCGACTTTGTTTTTGAACTTTAAAATAAAATCGAACTCAGGTTATTATTTTACAACTGCCTCCGATGGTAAAAAGTACGATGTGACTTTTTATGCTCTTGATATGGTTTATTGTTCGACGACAGAAAAAAGAATGGAAGACCAACTTGCCGTTGTATGTA
>CAZRXT010000079.1:0-1232 GCA_964604035.1 uncultured Prolixibacteraceae bacterium
TTTGATGAATCTAACTAAATAATTTTCACTTGAATAAACGTGAGAACTGAAAGAATTCTTTTATTTGATCCTTTCGCCATTTTCATCATAGGAGAAAAAGCCTTGGCCCGATGATACTCCAAAATGACGTTGTCTTATCAACTTCCTAATTAATGGGTTTGGTTTAAATCTTTGATCGCCAAATTCGTTAAATAATTTTTCCATCCAACGAGCAACACGGTCAATGCCCATAATGTCTGCAATAGAAAAAGGCCCCATCCGCATACCCCAGCCAATGTGCATTAAATGCTCTATATCTTCTTTTGAACCAACACCTTCCTGCACCATTTCACAAGCTTCGTTAATCATTACGGTAAGCATTCTAACACTAATCAAACCTAACGATTCTTCAACCGGAATTGGTTTACGTTTAACCATTCGGATGAACTGGGTAACTTTTTCGTACGCTTCGGTTGAAGTGTAAAGGCCTTTGGTGATTTCTACAATCCTTGCATCTACCGAGTTGATCATAAAATGAATGCTAATGCAACGATCTCTACAAGCAAGGTCTTCGGTTAGGTCAGAAATAATCACTGTCGCAGAGTTTGAAGCAATAATGCAATTTGAATCAACAATTTTCTCCAATGTCTCGAACACTTTTTTCCGGGCATCAATAGTTCTGCTAATTCCAGTGTTTCCTGCAGTTTCAATAACCAAATCGCAGTTTCTCAGGTCTTCGATCGATGTTGTGCCTTTTATTCTGGACATAACAGCTTTTTTTTCAGACTCTGTAGCCCCCCAATTTTTAATTCTACTTTCCATAATAGCTTCAATGCTATCAATAGAATGTTTTATGCTCTCTTCAGATGCTTCCCAAAAAGTTACATCCATTCCATAAGAACTACAAACCCTGGCAATGTATTGGCCATCGTTTCCACAATAAACAATACCTACTTTAGAAAAGAGTGTCGTTGATTTTTTCTGTTTACTAAGCCCAAAATCTGAAATAGACTCAACAATTTTATCTGCCATAACCTACAATTAATCGAAAAAAATTAAAAAATATTAGCTGCTTGTGTTGCAGTAATAGCAACCATATTTACAATATCACTAACCGAACAGCCACGAGAAAGATCGTTTATAGGTGCGGCCATACCCTGCAATACTGGGCCAACAGCTTCAGCTCCAGCTAAACGCTGAACTAATTTATATCCAATATTTCCAGATTCGAGCCCAGGGAAAACCAAAATATT
>CAZRXT010000079.1:1332-9314 GCA_964604035.1 uncultured Prolixibacteraceae bacterium
GGATCGGGCATTACGGCACAATCGGCAAATACTAAAATACCATCGTCACCAAATTTTTGATCGACAAACATGAAGAATGCACCTGAAACTACACTACATCCAGGCATGGTTTTGATGTATTGAAAAGCAGGTCGGAGTACATCGCCTGTAGCATTAATTGCACCTGCAAGTTCACCATCGGCATCGCCACATTTAATCATCATAGGACCAAAATAGAGGGGATCGTTAAGAAGATTCAATGCTTCGTCTTTGGTTAATCCTTTGCTTTTTCTGATTTCCATCATCTTTTCAGCATAAGCTTCCCTTCTTGGATCAGTTTTAGGATTAACAATTGTTGCTCCAGAAATATTCAAGCCACTTTTAGATGCACTTGCTGATATCTCATCTTCATTGCCCAACAAAATTAGCTGAGCTATTTTTTCTTTCAGAATTATCTCGGCAGCTTTTAGTGTTCGGGGTTCATTTCCCTCGGGCAAAACAATACGCTTATTGTACTGCGAGGCTTTCTGTTTAATTTTTTTAAGAAATTCCATCTCTATTTAACTTTTAAAAAGTAATACAAAAGTAACCATTTTAAATTGTTCAAATAAGAAAAAAAGTCTTTTCGAAAAAATATTTCAATAATTTAAATATCTTGAAATGAACACAATCACGTAACTTCCAATAAGAATGAAAATTAACATCATAGTCTTTTTTCTGCCTAAACATACAAAATACAACAGGTATAAAAGATGAAGAATTACTTAATAGAAATGAATTAAAGCGTAATCAACATTGAAATAAAACAATACGCACAGTAAACAATGAATTTGAAAAAAAAATGATGGCTCAATTCGATTTTTGACAAGATTAACTCAGGTTACTATTAAAAAAAGTGAAAAGAAAAAAGGAGATACTCAAAAGTGTTATTTTTGTTCATTATACATTTTATCATGAGAAAATACACACTGATTTTATTGCTTTTAGTCACACTTTCCGGTTATTCTCAACTTAATACTGATAATGCAATACTTACAGGCCGAAGTCGCTTGTATTTTGGCAATTATACTGGTGCTATTCAGAGCTTTAATATGGTAATAAGAATAAAACCTTTTTTACCGGAACCATATTTTTATAGAGGTGTAGCCAAACTTGAACTTGACGATTTTAGAGGTGCAAAAAAAGATCTCGATAAAGCTATCGAGATTAAACCATTCTTCCCCGAAGCAATTATGTACCGAGGAGTAGTAAATTACAATCTGAAAGAGTATGCCCTAGCAATGGCCGATTACTCTAGGTCGATGGAGCTTGACGGTGAAAATGCTGACATATACAATAATAGAGGAATATGCAAAGCTGCAATGAGAGATTTTGAAGGAGCAATTCAAGATTACACAAAAGCAATTGAATCGAAACCAAAGAATTTCAATGCCTACCTAAACCGCAGCATTGCTTATCAAGTGCAAAAAGAATGGGATAAGGCAATTGCCGATTGCAATCAGTTGATAAGAATAAGGCCAAATTCACCCATGGGCTACTTGAGCCGAGGTTTAATAAAGGTTGAAAAACAAGATTTTGCAAGTGCAATGCGCGACTTCGACATGTCGATCTACCTCGATCCTCAAAACGCATTTGCATACATGAACAGAGGCATAATTAAACAACAACTTGAAAGTCTCGAATCGGCTATAATGGATTATGACACTGCACTTAAACTCGATCCATACATGGCAAACGCATACTTCAATCGTGGTCTGGCTAAAGAGACCCTTGGAAAAGAAGGGTATCAGAAGGATTACGACAATGCATCACTTCTCGATCCTCGTTTCGAAAAGCGTCCATGGCAAACCCCCGAAGAACGAAAAGTAGCTCAGCAACAACAAATGCAAGTGTGGCAACAGCAAGCTCAGCAAAGGCAAGCAAAAGCTTCGGGACAGAATTTCGAAGAACAGATAGACTCTAGTGCCATCAAAAGCACTAACCGCAAAGAGATCAACATTGAAGAGTTACAAAAACGTAAAGCAAAAGCAACAATTGTATTAGAGGAAAATAAAAATGACGATGAAGGCGGACGTGTACAAAATACAAACACAGAGATTAAACTGCTCCCCAACTTTTTTATTTCTAATATTGACAAAAAAAAGGCTGAAAATGAAGATGTTGGATATTTCAATTTGACTGTTGAAAATTTAAATGCCCAGAATAATTACAACCCATATTTAACTATTACAAACAATACAAACCAAACAAATTCGAGTACCGAATTTTACAAAAATCAGATTCTGATATTTGATGAGAAAATTCGGCAAAACGATAAAATAGGTGACAACTATTTGTACCGTGGTATTTTTAAAGCTCTGACCAATAATTTTAACGACGCTATTTCTGATTTCGACAAAGCAATTAAAATTGATGAAAAGAATTTACTATCGTACTTTATGAGAGCCAATACTAAAGCTAAAATGATTGAAACAATTGAGAATTTGAAAGCTCAGCATGAAAATATTGGCCTTATAAATAAGGTAGAAAAGTCTGATTCAAAAAAATCGAACGAAGCCTATGACGACATACTAACAGATTATTCTGTAATACTTTATATGAATCCTAGTTTTTACTTTGGATACTTCAACCGTGGTAATGTTTATTGCAAAAATGAAAAATACTATTCAGCAATTGACGAGTATGATAAAGCACTATCTATTGATCCAGAGTTTGCTGAAGCATATTATAACCGCGGGTTAGTAAAAATACTTTTAAACGATATCGAAGCTGGAGGAAAAGACCTTAGCCGAGCTGGAGAACTAGGAATTTCGGAAGCTTATAACGTTATTAAACGATACTGCAACGACTAATCAATCTTTCGAAAAAATGGATATAATTTACATGCAACGCAAAAACTAAATGCTGATTCCAAAAACGAAAATAAACCCAAGACTCCCGCAATGATATAGCAAAACACATTACATTGAAACTGGAAAAACAATAAGGAGAGTATCGAAAGAACCAATCCAACCTGTGCTGCAAATATCTTTGGACCTGCATTTATTATTTTCACCTTAGCCTTTAACGTCAAAGCAATCCATTTGCTAATGATACATATCAAACTATATTTACTATCAATAAACCCTCTTATAAAGAAATCTGCAATTAGAATAACTAAAAATATCCAAGACTTTGTAAGAATGAAAGAAAGCACTAATATCACAACAAAGAGTGCATTTAATCGAGCTACATTTTCATTTATTCTTTTATCTGTTATCGGACAAACTGTTTGCATTTTATTTTAATTTAAATTCATTACCTATAACACAAGAATATAAGAGTTGTTTATCTTTTAAAGTCTAAATACAATAGAATAAGCAATTAGTGAATCAAAACAATAAAAAACCATGTGCGCAATAGCCAACAACAATGGCAATTGGATAAATTGCTAATCCTTTTTTGAGAAATATTTATAAAAAGAAAAAATGCAAGTATTAAGATCACATATCCTTATTAAAAAAATTTAACACGTCAAAATATCGTACAATTTTTATTTTTGTGACATGGCAAATCAACCACTTGCAGAACGACTCAGGCCCAAAACTCTTGAGAATTATATTGGTCAGGATCATTTAATTGGGAAAAATGCAATCCTTCGGAAAATGATTGAATCAAACCATATTAGTTCAATTATTTTTTGGGGACCACCAGGAGTTGGCAAAACAACTCTTGCAAAAATCATAGCATCATCGCTCGACAGGCCTTTCTATACACTAAGTGCTATTAGTTCAGGGGTTAAAGATGTAAGGGAAGCCATTGATAAAGCTCAAAAACAACAGTTTTTTAATCGCCCCAACCCAATTCTTTTTATCGACGAGATACATCGATTTAGTAAAGCCCAGCAAGATTCGTTGCTCGGAGCAGTAGAACAAGGAACTGTTACACTTATTGGAGCAACAACTGAAAACCCTTCTTTCGAAGTAATAACCCCGCTCCTATCTCGCTGTCAAGTATATGTATTAAAGCCACTTGACAACGACGACTTGAACAAACTACTCAATTTTGCCATCAACAACGACGCAGAACTAAAGAATCTTCAAATTGAGGTAAAGGAAGATGAAGCTTTATTTCGCTTTGCAGGTGGCGATGCTCGGAAATTATTAAATATCCTTGAGCTTGTTGCAGGTTCGGAAGTCTCGGGAAAAGTAACCATCACCAACCAAAGTGTTACTGATTCGCTTCAGCAGAATCCTTCGGCTTACGATAAAAATGGGGAGATGCACTACGATATCATTTCTGCATTAATAAAAAGCATAAGGGGCAGTGACCCTGACGCAGCTGTTTACTGGCTTGCTCGAATGGTTGAAGGCGGCGAAGATCCAAAATTTATTGCCCGCCGTCTATTAATTTCTGCTGCTGAAGATGTTGGATTAGCCAATCCCAATGCTCTGCTGCTTGCAAATGCAGGGTTCGATGCGATCAATAAAATTGGATGGCCCGAAAGTAGGATTATTCTATCGGAAGTAGCGGTTTATTTGGCAACATCGCCTAAAAGCAATTCGGCTTATTGTGCTATTGATGATGCAATTCAAGTGGTTAAAGAGACAGGAAACCTACCTATTCCTTTACACCTCAGAAACTCTCCAACTAAGCTAATGAAAGAGTTAGGCTACGGAAAAGAGTACAAATACGCTCACGCTTACGAAGGGAATTTTGTAATCCAACAATATCTTCCCGACGAAATTAAGGATAAAAGAATTTGGAACATCGGAAAATCACAACAAGAACTTTCAATGCTCGATAGGCTAAAGAAATGGTGGGGAAAACGCTATGAGTAAAGCATCATGCTGCGAAACCATACCATGAATTCCCCTATAAACATTGAAAATTAAACCCTGCTGAAGGAATTCAGTTGCCTAAAGAGCTGTCTTCTATGCGAATAATTTCGGTTACAACATATTTGCTTTGTCCTCGCCAAGGGAGTCCATGTAAATATTCTTTATAACGAAGCTCTACAAATTTACCACTACTTAGTTCTAGGATATGAGCAATGCTATCGCTCGAAACACTAAATTCAAATTCGTTGCTTTGAATACTTCCTGGAATCGGAGTTCGAATACCTGTTTGAATAACACGCCCTTCCCAAGTCTTAAAAACATAACCTTTATGGACGATAAAATTTAAGTCGCCAGCCTTAACACCTTCTCCAAAAACAAAATAGTGACGAACATAAAATGTTACTGGAGCAGCAATAAGCAGTAAGATTATCGAAATAAGAAAGATTTTTTTCATACGAAGATTTGTTTGATGCAACTCTAGATTAAAATAATTCAGCTTTTACCAAAGATATGAATTTATTGAAAAGAACTAAATATTAACTCAACAATAAAGATTTTGCATTAGCAATTGCTTCCAACGATGGATTATCTCCACTTAGCATCTTGGCAATTTCAATTACCCTTTCATCGTTGTCAAGCAATTTCATACCTGTTTCAACACCAATGGCAGTATCATTCTTATAAACAAAAAGATGGCTATCGCCTTTAGAGGCAATTTGGGGTAAATGAGTGATGTTGATTACCTGCATAAACTGGGACATTTCTTTCAAAATATTACCCATTTTGGAGGCAATTTCGCCAGAAATTCCAGTATCAATCTCATCAAAAATAATTGCAGGAAGTGCTCTCGACTTAGCAATAACACTCTTAATAGCCAGCATTACCCTCGAAAGTTCACCTCCTGAAGCAACCTTATTAATTTCTTCGGGCTGCCCACCTTTATTGGCATTAAACAAGAAACTAACTTCATCAATTCCTGTAGGCGAAAAATCGTCTTTAGCACTAATATCTACTGTAAATGTAGCATTCGGCATTCCTAGCAATTGCAAATAGGTAATAATTTCCTGTTGAAGAGATGAGACCTGAGCTTTCCTTGCTTTCGTTAATTTATTGGCAATACTATTTAAAGCTGATTTCTGATCAGCTAAACGTTGTTTTAGTTTAAGTAACTCCTCTTCAAATGAAGCTACAGCCTGTAGTTTTAAGTCGAATTCATCGCGAATAGTTATAAGCTCAGCAACTGAATCAACACGGTGCTTTTGCTCAAGCATATAAATAGTATCAAGCCTGAAAGATATTTCTTCCAGCCTGGCTGGATCATACTCCGTCTTTTCGGCCAATAGTTCACACTCATTGGCAATATCTCTCAGTTCAATAAATTGACTTTCCAACCGTTCGTGTAATAATTTTGCTTCAGGTAGAAAAGAAATCAACTTATTCATCACATTTACAGCTTCTTTCATCTGAACAATGATAGATTGGTCTTCCCTGTCGAGAAGCTGATATACTTGGTTTAAACCTGATTTTATCTCTTCGGAATGAGTAAGGTATTCTTGTTCTTTTTCGAGAATCTGTTGCTCGCCATCAACTAATTTAGCTTCGTTTAGCTGCTTGAATTGAAATTCATAATAGTCGAAATCGGCTTTCGATTGGTTCGATTTTTCTGTTATCTCTTTCAACTTCAACTCAATTCTGCGATATTCTTTATAAGCTACAGAATAGTCGTTCAGTATTGCCTCAAGTGAGCCAAACCAATCAATTACATTGAGTTGAAATTGATGTTTTCCTAAGTCAAGATTAGAGTGTTGGGAGTGGATATCGATAAGGTTAAGCCCCAGCTCACGCAATAAATTTAAAGAAACAGGGGTATCGTTAATAAAAGCCCTCGATTTTCCCAGCGGTGTAATTTCTCGTCGTAAAACAATCGGATTTTCAAAATCTAAATCATTCTGTTTAAAGAAATTTGATAAATCTATTTTGCCATTCAACAAAAACTTTCCTTCAATAATACATTTCTCTTCACTATTGTTTAGGGCTGAAGTATCGGCCCGTTGTCCTAAAATCAAACCTAAGGCACCCATTATGATTGATTTTCCGGCACCTGTCTCTCCTGTAATTACGCAAAAACCCTGAGTGAAATTTACATTCAACTCTTTAATTATTGCATAGTTTTTTATCAATAGTGATGAAATCATATTTTAGCTGCCTGAAGATGTTTGGCTTTTTATAATTTGCTCATATTTAGAAGCATTAGAAGGGTCACATTCCGAAAGAATTTTAATAACACGATTCTGCTCATCGGGATAAGATTGAGAGAAGAGACTAATTATTTCGGCAGATTTCGAATCAAAAAACACTCGAGTTATATACAATTTCGATCGCGATCTAAACACTTTCTGAATCAGTTTAAGCGATTCGGCAACCTCTGCCCTACCTGCTTCCAACTGATCGGCCATAGCATCAAGTCCTTTTCTATGATACACATACATTAGTTCGCGAAAGGGCGCATAAGTTTTATTCAAGACATTGTCTACCAACCAATACCGATTATAATCAGATTCAAAAGCTCTCCAACCATTCTTGGTTCCACTGGCATTTTGCGACTCATTAACAATCTGTCTTGCCCTTTCAAAATATTCGGTACCTCCACTTGGAGAGAATGCATCATAATCGAAACCCAGAATCACATATACATAATACGCAATTACGCTTGTCAAGTTATCCTTGTTCCCTGTTTCAGCAAACTCAATTGTTTGATATTCTTGATATTTAAACCTAAAAAATTCGTCCTGAATATTAAGCATAGTCGTTTTATACGACGAGTTGTAGACTGGTCTTTTGCTTTGAATATTCAATGTAGCTTCATACTCATCGGAAGAGATTTGTTTGTTAATTTGAATAGTAATACTACATTCAATACGTTCATTATTAGCAAAATTGTGCTTAGTCCATTTCTTATTATTTACAAACTCATACAAATCCATTTGCATTGAGCGAAAAATATTTTTGTTAGCACTTGTAAGCTTATTTGCATTCACACTAATATTACAGCGCAACTCCTGCGCGAATACTGTGTTTAAGGAAAATGTAAATAGGAATAATGAAAATATCAGTTTCTTCATATTAAGAATTTGAATTGTAAATTTAAAAATAGCTATTGAAATTACAACGCCATTTCAACCA
>CAZRXT010000080.1:0-9199 GCA_964604035.1 uncultured Prolixibacteraceae bacterium
CCATATACTTTTGCCAATCGTTCTTTTGCCTGTTCCAGAGTCAGCTCTTTTTCGCCATACACTGTTGGCATTAGTTCGTTGAGTGTGGTACCCATCATAAGCGGTATATCTTTTGAAATGTCGGCAAAACCTGGACTGAAAGGTTGCTGTAGCAAATCAACACCGTCGGGCGAAGGTGCAAAGCCAAACATTGTTGGCGATCCTGGTTTTCTAGGGCCTGAAATTTTTGCAATAGCATCGTTCCCTGCTTTTACAAGGGTCTGGTATGAAATAGTATCCAGCTTTTCGACATCGTTTGCTGTAAGGCCTAAATTTTCGAGTACGGCCAGACCAAGGGCTTGCGATTTTTCTTTGGTCATTACATTGATTAGCGTTCCACTTTGAATAATTGCCTTGCGAAACAAGCCTTTAGCTGCGGGCATACACATAAGCGTGCCAACTTTTCCGCCACCGCCCGATTCTCCCAAAATGGTTACATCTGCAGGGTTGCCGCCAAAATTCTCAATGTTTTTATTCACCCACTCCAGCGCTTTCACAATGTCGAGCATACCAACATTTGCCGATTGTGCATAGTTTGAACCACATGCCGACAAATCGAGAAAGCCGAGAATATTCAAGCGGTGATTTATTGATACGAACACCACATCGCCTTTTTTGGCCATGGCTTTTCCGTATGTCATTGGGTCGTTGCTGGCACCAATGTGAAATCCGCCGCCATGCAACCAAACCATTACCGGACGCTTTTTGCCATCGTTAATTCCCTGTGTCCATACATTGGCGCTGAAAAGTTCTTTTTCGTTTTGAACGGAATCGGGGTACCAGGGTGCTACTTGCCTGGCTACCGGACCAAATTCTTTACATTCCCGAACTCCGTCCCATGCATCGGGTTCTTGCGGAGCCATGAACCGTTCGGCCTTTGCATAAGGAATGCCCTTGAAGGTAAAAATACTATCGTCGATAGTGCCCAAAACTGTGCCATAGGTAGTTTTTACAACTGCTTTCTGGGTTTTGTCGATTTTTGGATTACATCCGGTAAAACCTAATACGACGATGATTAAGAAGAATAAAATAGAGTTAGTTAGTTGTTTCATTCGTGTGAAATTATTAGAATTAATTAGTCAAGTTCTGAATTTGACTTCAGCAACGATATAAAGTTTATCGGAGCTTATTGAAAATTTGGTAGAGCCAACCACTAAAAGGCAAAGCGAGTTCAACGGAGCTTATTGATATCATATTTTTTGTTGGCAACAGGTGTTCTGTTTTAATAAATATTTTCAACTCCTAAATTTTTATAAGTTTCAATTAGAGCATCATGGTCGTCTGTAATTATTAAAATTTTGTCTTTTTCCTTCAACGTTGTTTTTCCTGTTGGAACAAAATATTTTTCATCACGTTTCACCATAATAACAATTGTATGATCAGGTAAGGTGAGATCCATGAGTTGATTTCCATTGCTAAGAATTTGTGAAGTAACCTCAATTTCGGAGGTGACAGATTTAATATCATTTGAAAAATCGATATCAAAATTTTTAAGTTTTTTCATCTGCCTTGGTTTATCTGCAAGTTCAAGCCACCTCGCAATTAGTGGGAGAGATGTTCCTTGAACTATTAATGAAACTAATGTGCAGAAAAAGACAATATTGAATATGATTCTTGCGTTTGGAACGTTTTCAACAAGTGGAATTATGGCAAAAATAATTGGGACAGCACCCCTCAATCCAACCCACGAAACGTAGGTTTTATCCTTAAACGGCATTTTTCGAAAAGGAAGCAAACATAAGAAAACAGTTAATGGGCGTGAGAAAAATATCATCAAAAAACTAATTATCAACCCAGGTATAATTATTGGTATCAATTCATGGGGATTTACAAGAAGCCCTAGGGTTAAGAACATGATTAACTGAAACATCCATGCCAACCCGTCGAAAAAATTAAGCGCCGAACGTTTATGTACAAACTTTGAATTTCCAATAACCAATCCACCAATGTAGACAGCAAGGAACCCATTTCCTTTGATAAAATAGGTGGCAGAAAAAATGAAAATGCAGAAAGTGAAAACTAAAATTGGATATAATGAGTCGTTGCCAATTTTAAGTCGATTAATGACTTTAACCGCTAATTTTCCCAGCAAAAAACCCACAATGGCACCAATTGCAAGTTGAAGTATTAACGTGCCTCCTGCAATCCAATAGTTTGGTGTGCTATCCAGCTTTATTATACTAATTATCGAAATTACTAAAACATAAGCCATTGGGTCATTACTACCACTCTCAAGCTCGAGTAAAGGGCGAAGGTTATTTTTTAAGTGTAGGCCTTTTGAACGTAGAATAGAGAAAACTGAAGCCGAATCTGTTGATGCCATTGTTGATGCTAACAACAAAGAAGTTAAAAACCCAATGCCTGCAGATTGCATTGTCATGCCTAAAACCGACCAAATAATTACTCCGGTGATGAGTGCCGTAACGAATACGCCAAGGGTAGCAAGTACAACTCCTTGTGCAATTATGGGACGAATTTCAGATATTTTTGTGTCTAATCCGCCCGAGAAAAGGATGATACATAAAGCAATTGTACCAATATTTTGTGCTATATGATTGTCTTCGAATTGAATTCCTAACCCATCGCTACCGCATAACATTCCAACACCCAAAAAAAGCAACAAAGCAGGAACTCCAAATCGAGAACTTGCTTTTCCTGCCAATATGCTCAGAAAAAACAGGACTGAAACGACTAATAAAACAAGCTCAATTTGAAGACTCATAATTTAAAATTATAGGGTTATGGTAAAACTATTAAAGGTGTTTGACCTTCGAAGACCAATTCATTAATCAAAAATTTTCTAAAAAGTTGGTCTGTCAGTAGGCGCGAACCTTTTTGGATAATCAGAATTTCTTCAATCTTATTGTTTATTACTTTCTTTATTTCGACAAATGTGTTGTTTCCTTCATAAATCGCTAAATCTGTATCAAATCTGTCGGCATACATTTCAGTCAAATCTGTAAGATATTTTTCAATTTTCTTTGTTTTTTCATTGGGTTTTGCCAAATAAAAAAAAGTAATATTTGCATTTTCGCTTTTAATAAAATTAAAAAGGTTGTTTAATGCCAAAAGGTTCAATGGGTATTTTTCTGTAACTGCTACAAATATTTTTTTGTGCGACCAAGTGCTTATTTCTTTTGGCATAGCAACAATAATATTTTTTGTGCTATCGATAATTTCAATAGCCACACTACCCAGAAAAATTTTCTTAAGTAAACCGGTGCCTTTTATTCCAGTAAAAATTAAATTATCAAAAGGTTCTTCTAACAGTTTAGTCAAGGTTACCTGTAAATGATTTTCTGAAACCGAGAATGAAACTTTTACTGTTGGTGGAATTAGTACCTTTGCAAGACTTTCTAATCTATGAAATGCTTCATCATTAGTGTGTTGGGTTATTTGGTCTTTACTTTCTTTTTCAGCTAGTGTAGGTGCTAAAACAATGGTTTGATGAACCAAAAGCAATTCAGCATTTACATGTTGAGCCCAATCGCAAGCGTATCGTATCAAGTTGCTCGAATACTCTGAAAAGTCAATTAGTATGATAAATCTTTTTTCCATTCTTTTATGATTTAGTTCAGTAAGTATGTTGACATAAACAATTATTGATGTTGTGAACTTCAAGTCTTTTCTTTAATTCCCGATTGCTGATTGAAATTATTTCAGTGCAAATTGCTTATCGTTAATGGTTTAAATCAAAAATGAATTACATAGTCAACTGTAAGCTAAAATAAAGTAATCAATTCTTTTTTGAACCATGCTCGTTTAAAACCCTTCTAATCATTGGAGAAAGATTCTGGTTTTAACGGTATTGTAAATTTGAATACGCTTCCCATTCCCAACTTACTCTCAGCCCAAATTATTCCGCCATGTTTTTCAACAAACATTTTACAAAGCAATAACCCTAAGCCAGTCCCTTTTTCGTTGGCTGTTCCTTTTGATGAATGTTTTTGCTTATTATCAAAGAGCCTTGATCGTGTATCAGCAGAAACTCCTATTCCATTGTCGGAGACAGAGATTATAATTGCTGAGTTATTTTGCTCTGAAAAAATGTTGATATTTCCACCATTACCCGTGAATTTAATTGCATTCGAAATTAAGTTTCGTAAAATGGTGTTCAACATATTTGTGTCTGCAAAAACCATAAATTCTTCAGATTCAATACTATTAATGGTTATATTTTTGCTGTCGGCATTTGGTTTTAATATTTCAACAATCTTATCACAACTGTGCTTTAAGTTAAATTTTTTTGGTTCAAACGGAAGCTTGCCCGATTGTGAAAGTGCCCATACTAAAATGTCTTCCAGTAAGTTATATGCACAAATTGCTGAATTGTTGACAATTGTTAGTTGCCTTTCAATCTCGTTGATATCGGTCGTGTAAAGTTTGCTTAACAATAAATCAAGAAAGCCAAGTATCGAGTTGAAAGGGCTCTTTAAATCGTGAGCAAGTATTGATATAAAGAAATCCTTGTCGTCATTTAATCGTTGAAGTTCGGCATTTTTTAATCTTATATCTTCTTCTGTTTGTTTTCGCAGGGTGATATCATCTAATGTGCCAGTCCAAATAACATCTTTATTATCAAGTATCCGAGGGATGGATTTAAAGCTAACCCACATTAGTTTGTTGTTAATCAATAATCGACCCTCCCACATAAATGGTATGATGTGCAAATTCGATTCTACATTTCTTTTGGCAAATTCAGTTTTATCTTCATCAAAAATTAAGTCTTGAATAATGCCAGGATTCTTAAAATAGACATTCCTGTCAATGTGCAGTATTTCAAAGAAACGATCGTTTGCAAACTCAACAACATAAGGAGCTTCATCGGGATTTAACCACTTGTCTTCTCTTAGTGATATGCCATGAAAAACGTGTATGCGATATATTCCCGATGGCAATGCATTTGCTAAATCTGTATATAGTTCATTGCTTAAATCCATCGTTTTAGTTATTGTAATTTGTTTCTGATTCGCATTTTGTTGTTCTGTTTGTATTTCTTGTATCTGCATTTTAAACGGGTTTATTGCTCGACATGCAATTTAAATAAATCTTATTTAAAGATTTACTTGTAATTCAAAAAACTACTTGATTCAACAAAAATGGCTTGATTTAGTTCAATAAAGTTTGAATTGATAAATAACCATTTTTATAGTCTTTTAGAATTCTTATTTATTTCATTTTTCGTGCTTTTTCGCTTTCTTTAAAAATAGATTTCCTACTTTGGAATTTACTTTGGAAATAAACCTAAAAAGAACAAGTATTTATGCAAACAGACATTCACAAAGTCCTGGTACTAGGGTCAGGTGCGCTTAAAATTGGACAAGCGGGCGAATTTGACTATTCAGGTTCCCAGGCACTAAAAGCCTTACGCGAAGAAGGCATTTGTTCGGTTCTTATCAACCCCAACATTGCAACCATTCAAACCTCGGAAGGAATAGCCGACACAGTTTATTTTTTGCCCATCACCTCCTATTTTGTGGAAGAAGTAATTAAAAAGGAGAAGCCCGATGGAATTTTGCTAGCGTTTGGTGGACAGACAGCACTGAACTGTGGCACCGAGCTTTACCTGAAAGGTGTGCTTCAGAAATACGGAGTTAAGGTATTGGGCACATCGGTAGAAGCGATCATGTACACCGAAGACCGTGACCTTTTTGTAAAAAAATTAACTGAAGCCGATATAAAAACTCCGGTTAGTCAAGCCGTTACTACTGTTGAAGATGCAGTTAAGGCCGCCAATACCATTGGTTTCCCTGTTATGGTACGATCGGCCTACGTATTAGGTGGTATGGGAAGTGGCATTGCCGATAACCTTGAACAATTTCTTAAACTGGCAAAGAACTCACTCTCATTTGCACCTCAAATTCTTGTCGAAGAATCTCTTAAAGGGTGGAAAGAAATTGAATTTGAAGTGATTCGCGACAAAAACGATCACTGTTTCACCGTTGCCAACATGGAAAATGTCGACCCATTGGGCATCCACACCGGCGAATCGATTGTTGTGGCTCCAACCTGCTCGCTCAACCAATCGCAAATCGACCTGCTTGTCAACCTGTCTATTAAATGTATCCGTCATTTGGGTATTGTTGGCGAGTGCAACATTCAATATGCTTTTAATGCCGAAACCAATGACTACCGTGTCATTGAAGTTAACGCGCGACTAAGCCGTTCATCGGCACTGGCATCAAAGGCAACCGGTTACCCGCTAGCTTTTGTGGCAGCCAAGCTTGCTTTGGGTTTTGGGCTTGACGAAATAGGAGAGATGGGCACCCCTAACTCGGCCTATCTTGCTCCACAACTCGACTATATAATTTGTAAGATTCCGCGATGGGACTTATCCAAGTTTGTAGGTGTTTCCCGAGAAATTGGCTCGTCGATGAAATCTGTTGGCGAAATCATGTCAATCGGAAAATCGTTCGAAGAAATTATTCAGAAAGGTCTTCGCATGATTGGCCAGGGAATGCACGGTTTCGTTGGAAACGATGGATTGGAATTTAATGATCTGGACACAGAATTGTCAAAACCTACCGACCTGCGCATGTTTGCCATTGCCGAAGCCTTAGAGGCAGGCTATACTATAGACCGTATTTACGAGCTGACCAAAATAGACCCTTGGTTCCTTGGTAAACTTAAGAATATTAACGACTACACCAAGGTGCTTGGTCAATACAAACATATCGAAGAGTTGCCAGCCGACGTTGTGAAAGAAGCCAAGCGATTGGGTTTCTCCGATTTCCAGATTGCCCGTTACGTTGAAAGACCTACCGGAAATATGGAAAAGGAGCTTCTGCGTGCACGTGCCCATCGTAAAAAATTAGGTATCTTACCAACTGTGAAGCGCATTAACACTGTGGCGTCAGAAAACCCCGACCTAACCAACTACCTCTACCTAACTTACGACGGAACAGACCACGACGTTCCTTATTACAAGAACGAGAAATCTGTTATCGTGCTGGGTTCAGGAGCTTACCGCATCGGAAGTTCTGTGGAATTTGACTGGTGCTCGGTGAATGCAGTACAAACAGCCCGCAAACTTGGCTACAAATCGATCATGATTAATTATAACCCCGAAACAGTTTCGACCGATTATGATATGTGCGACCGTCTCTATTTCGACGAACTCTCGTTTGAACGGGTACTCGATGTGGTTGATTTGGAGCAGGCTAGGGGAGTGATTGTCTCGATGGGTGGACAGATTCCTAATAATCTGGCTATGAAGCTTCACCGGCAAGCTGTGCCAATTTTGGGAACATCGCCTCTTTCTATCGATAGGGCAGAGAATCGTCACAAGTTTTCTAGTATGCTCGATGTTTTGGGCATTGACCAACCCGAATGGAGGGAACTGACCAGCATGAGCGACATCCAGTCCTTTGTAAACGTCGTAGGTTATCCGGTGCTAGTGCGTCCTTCGTACGTACTGTCAGGTGCTGCCATGAATGTTTGTTACAACGACGACGAATTGGAAGAGTTCCTCAGAAAAGCCAAAAATGTTTCGAAGGAATTTCCTGTTGTTGTTTCTCGATTCCTACAAAACGCCAAAGAAATAGAGTTTGATGCTGTGGCTCATAATGGCGAGGTGGTTGAATACGCTATTTCGGAACACATCGAATTTGCCGGCGTACACTCGGGAGATGCTACTCTGGTCTTTCCTGTTCAGAAAATTTACTTCGAGACTGCTCGCCGTATCAAAAAAATAAGCCGCAAAATTGCTAAGGAACTCAACATTAGTGGCCCCTTCAACATTCAATTTTTGGCTAAAAATAACGAGGTTAAGGTTATTGAATGTAACTTAAGGGCATCGCGTAGTTTTCCTTTTGTTTCAAAAGTACTTAAGCGTAATTTTATTGAAACAGCTACCCGCATTATGCTCGACGCTCCTTACCAAAAAGTAGATGGCTCGGCTTTCGACATTGAACACATTGGGGTAAAAGCTTCTCAGTTTTCGTTCTCCCGCCTCCATTTGGCCGATCCAGTTTTGGGGGTTGATATGGCTTCGACCGGTGAAGTTGGCTGTATTGGCGATGACTTCAACGAAGCACTACTTTCGGCTATGATTGCTACCGGGTTTAATATTCCGAGTCTCGACAAAGGTGTGATGATTTCTTCGGGAGCAGCAAAATCGAAAGTTGATTTGCTCGATAGTGCCCGTCTGCTTCAGGATAAAGGCTATAAACTTTATGCTACCTCTGGTACTTGTGCCTTCTTGGCCGAGAATGGAGTAAAAGCTGCCGAGGTATCGTGGCCCGATGGAATAGGACAAGGCGAAAACATAATGGATTTGGTTGCCAAGCATTGTTTCGACCTGATAATAAATATACCTAAGAACCTGTCGAAACGAGAGCTTACAAACGGCTACAAGATTCGTCGGGCAGCCATCGATCACAATATCCCGCTGATCACCAATTCGCGGTTGGCCAGTGCCTTTATCGAAGCTTTCTGTAACATGGCCGAAACCGATATTCAAATTAAGAGCTGGCAGGAGTACTAGTCAGAAATATCTCTAAATACTTCATACAGCCGCTCTTTTCATAATGAATGGGGCGGCTGATTTTTTGCCTCGTTACCGTCATTGTTTATTTCGTTTGAATTGCAATCTTTCTATTTCTACAAATTCTTTTTAAGATAGATCATATCAACAAGTTGTATGTCGCCGTCGAACATGGGGTGGTCATAGTTGTCGGTAAAAAAGTTCTTTATCCGATGTGACTGTTCAAATCCGCAACTTTCATAATACGATAATATCCACGGCACTTCTCCTGTACCCAGAAGCATTGTTTTGTAGTTGTTTTTGTAGTAATCGGAGATGAAATTGATCAATGCCCTACCGTAGCCTTTACCTTGATATTTCTCGTAGGTGGCTATGTTTTTCAACTCGCAGGTTTCGCTATTTATTGGCGCTACAACGCAAACACTTTTCAAGTCGTCGTCGTACAATGCAAACAAGTCTCCAGTTGGTAAATAGTTGTCGATCATGTCTTCCTGCTCGTCGGCCAATAGTAACAAATCAAGGAACTGTTTCTTGTTGTCGTTTATTTTTTCTATTCTCACCATTTCTCTGTTTTTACTGATTTATCAAGATTGATTTTTGCTGTGCTTGGCAAAACTGAACAAGCCCACGCTTGCATTTACTTAAAATGTAGAATGCTGCATGGGCTTGACAATG
>CAZRXT010000081.1:0-9174 GCA_964604035.1 uncultured Prolixibacteraceae bacterium
TAACGCCACCAATATCGTTAACACCAATAAATACAACGGCATAACGCACACCTGCCTGATTAAGGATATCCCGATCGAACCGACTTTTTGCAGTTGGGCCTAATCCACCAAAAAGGACACAATTGCCACCAATTCCCAAATTTAAAACACCAAGTTGTTGTGTTGCTGAATTCTTCAAGAGTCGCTCCGAAAAGATATCGGGCCATCGGTTTTGCATGTTTGTTATTGATCCTCGGCCATCGGTAATCGAATTTCCAAGAATAGCAACGCAACCAGCGGTTGATGGTGCCAACACATCAATAGCATTAATATTGTACCAATGATCGGTTTGAACGGCTCCGCTAAAGTCGGTTACAGTGGTTGAGTTTCCAGCTAAAATGAACGAAGTTGTACGAGAACCCGGGTGGCCAGTCACCGTCTCCGAGGTTTGACCGTAGTAAATTGTGATTGCAACATCCATCCTTGGTGTTAACTTAAACGCTATCGGATCGGACGTTACCACAGCACCTGCATTCATTGTAATTTCGGAGCTGCCATTAAATTTCAACTCTCTATTTGTGGCAACGTCAATAGCATTGCCCCCTGACGAAACGGCAATTTGTACCGATTTCATCGTAACCGGGTTGGTACTGAATTCGTTTGAAAACCTAACTCGAAGAGTATCGCCACCAATAGAAACCCTGACTATTTGCCTCAGCGAGTTGTTGGATAGCCCCGGCGAAGGTGGCATATTATTTGGCTCAACAAGTTGGGGTGCAGTACTCCAGGTGCCTACCCATTTATTAGGCGCGTTGGCATCCAACTGCCCAAAAATACTACACGAACTCAACAATAAACACGACACTACAATTACAAATAAAAAACTAACTGAAGACCAAAAGGCCTTCAGTTCAGATTTATACGAAACGGTTGTTTTATAAGTCATAATCACAAAAATTACTCAACAATAAGCTTCTTAGTTGTTGATAAATTATTATTTCGAAGAACAATGAAATATATTCCTGAACCAAAATCAAATTCTGCGTCAGTCTTTTCAATTTCAGAAGGATATTCTTTACTAAACACAGATTGTCCTTGGTAATTGAAAACTTGTAAGGAGTTGAATTTCTTGTCCCAAGAAATATTTACCTTCCCTGTTGTTGGATTTGGATAAACTTCGAATACTCCTTTGCTGCCCTTTATCACATCAACACTTTCGGGCTCGGGCACAACAATTGAACAACCGGTAGCATCGCCACCCATGTTTGCAGGAGTAATCCCGGTATTTGCAATCAGAATTTTATCGAGTTTGGCACCATCTTCACGCATGCAAACAGTCAACGTGTGATCGCCAGGTTGAAGTTCATAAAACACTGGATTGTCATTGCTTTGATTATGAACATCGTCCCAATGCCATGTCGTTCCAGCAGGGATACTATTCCACATTACCCAATCAGATTCGTCAACTTTTACCCAATATGAGTCGTCGTTAGCGCTAGGGGTAATAACTCTTCCCCACACTTTGAAACTGCCCGATTCGGTAGTTGTAAAATTGTACACCAAAAGGTCGTTGGGGTTTGTTGATGCACTTGCAGTACTCTGAACGCCATCGGTTGTTACTATGTATGAATCATTTGATGCATCAACATCTGAGAGCTTCTGCCAACTCGATCCCACTGTTCCGCATTCGGACTCAAGCCATATTTCAGTACTTTTTGAGCTGCTGAATTCTACATGTAAAGTATCGGTAGCAGTAGCGCCATCGTTATCGGTTACTGTAAGAACAAGGTCATACTTACCAATCGCAATTTTTAAATTTGATTTCGCCTCCCAAGCAACTTGTTGACCGTTTAATGACCATGAATAATTCGAAATTGCACCATCGGAATCGGTACTTTGCGAACCATCAAAGATAATTTCTGCAGAACCTAATCCTTCTACATCATCAATTAGCAAATCATCGCCGGCAAAAGCTACGGGTTTAGCATTTCCCAGCTTTCCACCGTTACCTGCATAAGTGGTAAATGTTGTTATGCTTTTAGGCTCAACTATTGCTTTAAACTGACCCGAAGGAGCAGCAACCTCGCCATCGTTGGCCACTTTTTTTGTTTCCGAAGAGGTAAACTGAGTCAGCTTTTCAAAATTTCCATTTGCGATGTTGAAATTCAGCTCCACACTTTTGTTGTTCCTATTAACCACAACCATAACAAACGAAGTGTCTGTTTTATATGCAGTAACGTCGACCAAAGAGGCCGAAGCTACCGACGCATCAACGCGAACAGCTCCCGGACGAACAAATTTTGCATACTGCGAAATAACATATCCTTTGTCGGTAATATTGCCATCGTCGGTTATCAAGCCGTAAAACCTGCGAATGTACCACCAAACGTAGGCATTGAAATTAGCTTTCATACAGTCGTTTATCTCTTTCCCCACAGTGAGGGCCAGGTTCCAATCGTTGGTTTCGTTTTCATTGCTACCTAAAAGGTGTTCGGTCATCCAAACTTCTTTTCCCTTTTCGCGTGCCAGCGGATAATCGAACAATCCACCTCCATAAATATGCCCACCAACAATGTCGAAATGCGAGTTGGCAATCGAATCTTTCAAAATAGGATCGGTGAAGACACGGCGGAACTGAAACGATTCGGGAGCAATTACGCGGCCATTGATATCCTGAGCATAGTTGCGCATGAAGTTTAGCATTTCATCAGCAGTCCAGCGAGTCCATTCGCCATAATCGGGTTCGTTCTGAACAGAAATAGCGTACAATGGCGCACCATTATCATACATATAAGTGCTGAACGAATTTAAATGGTCAACATATTGACCATATTTAGCGGGGTCTACCCTACTTTGAGTTGCAGTTTTATCGAGTACAGCATCGGGGGCATTCCAAGGTGTTGCAAAAACACTGGCACCTTTTTGTATCGCATACAATGCGGTGGGCAATTCAAGGTTAAAACGAGAAGAATCAGGATCGAGGTGAATTCGAAGAATTGACAATCCCATTTCGCCGGGTGCGTTTCCAAAAGCTTTCGCCCTACTATCGTCATTTAAGTCTTTTACCCAGGTGGTAAAATTCATTCCACCAAAACCTTTAATGGTTTGATATTCTTTCGATAAATCGATAGTTACCTCCTGAGCAAATACCCGCCCTGAGCAAATAACAAGCACAAATAAAAATGCTAACCAAATTGTATTATTAAACCTCATCTCCTAATTATATTATATTTATAATGATTTTCAGAACTGATAAATGTATTTTGAAATATTAAGACAGGATAAATTTAGGCATTTAAAAATTATCGAAAAAGACAATCATTTATTGTTGTGAAGAATCAAAGACAGAAAATGAAGAGAAAAACAGCATTAAAAGATTACTGTTTCAGAACCGATTTTGAAACACAAGAACCATCAACAGTATAAATTAACAGTTTATAGATTCCTTTGCTATAGTTGTTGAGTTCTTCGACAACAGTTTGGTTGGCGTTTAAAAAATTAATTGTTGACATTAGAGTGCCTGACATGTTATATATCTCAATTGACTTCAACTGTTTAGTGGATTCTACAACTAACCGATTTGACACTGGGTTTGGATACACCCAAACGTCAACGATTGAAATATCATTGTTAACCGATGAAAGAACGCAACTGCCGCTTAAATTGGCATCAATAAAGGCTAGTCGTTCTGCGAACCAGTTTTTCAGCGTTTGAATTTCTTGGGCATAACTTGAAACAGAATATGCAGAGAACCATGTAAGCGACTGATCTTTACCATCAAAAAGTTTATTCCATTTGCCGAAATGCCTTTCCTGCGCCTCATCCAACAACAAGGCATAATCATCAATAAAAGCTTCGATATGCTCTTGGCTCAGAACATTTTTTCGCAATTCAAGATACCTGCATTTCACCTCATCCATAAATTTTGGGTCTTGAACTAAACGCTTCCAAAAAGCGGGCACAGGTAATGTTGTACAACCGTTATAAACCCAAGAAGTGGTTACATTTCCGTTACAGAAATTGCAATTCCCAAAAGCAAGGTTATAATCCCACACCGAACCAGCAAAGAATTTTCCACCCGAGCCATCCAAAGCCAATCGTTCTTTAAAGAAGAATGAACTTTTTTTATATCCGTCGGCATTGAGACTCAATTCGGTATGGATTAAATAATCAACAAACGACTGTACATCTAAATACTTAGCGTACCCTACCTGCTGATCGTTATAGTTGGGAGATTGGATAAGCAGCTCAACAGTATCGATATAATTATGAATGTATTCGGCTTGTTTTGGGTGAATATCTTCGGCTTTAGGATAATGATAAATCCACTCAATGTTGTTGTTGCTTGTGCCTCCACCCCAGCCGCCCCAACCTCCCCAACCAGAAGAGGTTTGTATTCCCGATACTTTGGAAATAAAAGTAAGATCATCGTCTTTGGCGTCGTCAATTTTCATGATATAACCACCGGTTATGTTTAAACCAGAAGTATCTGCAAATTCAAGTTTTGGAACATCAATTCGATTTTTATCTCTCTTTATTGATTCTAATAACACATAAACACCCTGATAATCACCATTCAATATTACTTCAACCATTTTTGTTCGAGGCCCCCAATGCCCCATTTCATTCCAAAGGGTATAAGCATAAACATTTCTGATTAACGAAATGTCATTATAGGGAGCATAAAGAACCCAATCATTATCTTTTGGCATACCAAGCAACGACACGTTAAGATTCTTGCCTGCATCATCGCGAGTTTCAACAGCATATTGTTTTTGCGCAAAACTCAACGAACTGTTGCCCCTCATGCGAATGCCAATAAATCCCTCGTAGTCAAAATGTTTATCGTCGACAAAGTTTTGTTGTCCTTCTCCATTAAAGATTATTTTCATGTTGGCAGAAATCTTATCATCAGCACTAATAGTTTTACCTTCAGTATCGATAACAACAATAGGAAGATTCGAAGACGTTAATCTATTTTGTCCGGTTGAAAACAACGAAGAAAAAATAGCGAAAACGGTAATTACAAATTTATTCATGGCCTGTTTAAGATGACAACTATAAGTTACTTACTTCAAATTGAGTATCTTTTGTAATATTGAAAACTTTATTTGTATAAAAATTAAAAGAGAGGCAAAAAAATCGCCTCTCTTTCTTTTGATTCTCACACTAATAACCTACTTACCTTGAAAAATCATTTTTCTACTCAAAGAGTAATTATTTGTTTTCATTGTATAGAAATAAACCCCTTTCGAAAGGCTTTTTGCGTCGAACTCAATAGTATGTTTTCCTGATTTATAATCTTTCCCTGCGAGTTCAGCTATTTCGGCACCTAGCATTGTATATACCTTTAACGAAACATAAGAATCGCTTGGTATTTCAAAAGCTATCGTTGTATTTCCATTAAAGGGATTTGGATAATTTGCTAAATCGTAACCACCAATTGATTCGGTTAAATCTACACCAACCCTTGGGTCACAAACGTTTTGAGCAGGGTTGCCCAATCCTATTGGTTCATAATAAAGATAACTCGAAACGCTTACTTTGTCGATAAGGCCTCCTGGTTCACGATATGCAATTGTAACAATGTGGTCTCCCTTTTCCAATTTATAATCGCCAAAATTCCTCCATTCCCAACCATTCGTAATCATTTTCATCTTTTGGCTATACGCACCATCATCCATTTTAATCCAGTATGAATCATTGTCTTCAGTTGGGCAATTTAACCTTACCGAAACCGAGAAGGTAGCAGTTGAATCAACAGTAAAAGGTATTTGAAGAAGGTTTGCATCAGTAATCAAATCTTTCTTTGGAATAATTTTATCGCCATGAGATACCACATAAGCATTATTTGAAGCTGTGGTATCTGTCCCTTTAGTCCAGTCGCCAGCAAGCAAACCACATTCGGCTTCCAACATTACTGTTTCACCGTAAAATTGCTCAGGAAAGTACGATTTACCTTTTCCCCACCATTCAATCCAACGCGAATAATTAACCGAAGGATACGGATTGGTACTGATATCTGTATTAACTGTTGAATCGCCCAACAAGAATTTATCAACAAAAGCTTCGACTTCAGGCCTTTGACTATTTGGCAATGCACAATGTCCATGACCTCCAACAATTGAAAAGCCAAATCGATCAGAAATGCCGAAGTTTTTCCAAACCTCGTGAGCTGCTCTACACGACACGTAACCCGATTCGTCGGCCAACCATACATAATCAGGATTTCCGAGTAAGAACAGTGCACGCGGTGCTATCATTGCCATTAATTCGTGATGATCGTGAGGCAGTTTGGCTACATTTTTACCAGCAAAAGCAAACATCTCTTTCTTAAACCAAACCCCACTTGTTACCCCTAACTTTTCAACATCACTAATAGTTTCGGAAACACGCCAAGCAGCTGCACCTCCACCACCCGATTCCTGGGCAATTGTAAGAGCAATACGCTCATCAAGGGCTGCTGCAAAAATCGACATTTTACCGGCATAAGAGCAACCTGATACCGCAAGATGTTTCAGGTCAATTGGAAGTGAATCCTGAACAAGTTCCAATCCATCGATTAAACGGCTTACTCCCCAAGCCCAAGCACAATATTGCCCAGTATTAATGACATTATGATCGGGATAAAGTCTGAAAAAAGGATCAGTGTTTGAAGGTGAATTATAAATAGTTACCTGATTGTGAAGAAAAGCAATAGTTGCAATATTCCGACTGCTAAAAATATCAGAAGGAAGAGCTCCGGTACCACTATTCATACCAATAATAGCAGGGAATGGGCCATCACCTTCGGGTAGGGTTATTGGAGATACGAGGGTTAGAGTCTGTCCATTTTCGGTAACGTTCACAGTAAGTTCTTTTTTCGATTTTGAATAGCTTGCTGTGATTGTGTCGGGCCGATCAGGCTTCCATCCAATTTCATAATTTTCGATCTCCGCTTTGATCTCTGTGCGTCGGCGACTCCAACTTTCAAAGGTGGTATCGCGACCACTGCCATCAGACCATTCGAACGGGTCTGTTAGTGGATTAACAATAGGGAGATCGCTAAAAGCAGGGAGAACCGGCTTCGGAAAGTTTGCGCCAGTATTTTCCACATCGTAAACGAAAGGCTTTTCCTGTGCGGTGGAATTAATTGTTGAAAGTGTACCTGCCAAAAGCAATATAAACATCGCTTTTAAACAGTTTGTGTTCGTAGTCATCTTCATCTTTTTTGATTTAAAAATATCCTAACCTATTTGGTAAATTTAATTGTAGGTTAAACTTAGTTAACAGGTTATTAATTAACATCTAATGTTGATTCAAATGCATTCATTTTTGAAGCATCAACAAGAAAAAATCAAAAAAACAGGAATTCGGATTTAATGCAATAATATACTGAGCGTTACGATTAAAAAGAGTTTCAATTCAGAATAAAGAAACATGAATCTTTACCTTATGAACCCACCAAATGTTACTGTTTCAATCTTATTGAATTGAGTTTTGCACCTGCCGACCTCAAGAGGAATCAGAAACTTAAAAAAAACATAAACCTAATTCACGCTCTTTTAGCAGAATTTACAAACGTGGAATGACCAGCACTTCGGGTGGAAACAGCTAGAAAAAAGAGTGCAATGGCAATAGTTGGATCACTACCGCGGGAGAAGACGAAGGATAGTTACTTCAACAGGACATAGCATGGGAAATATCAGACAAAAAACCATTAAATTAAATAATTACAGTTTATTTGTCAGGCTCTCTCTTGAACCCAGATGGGTATCATTTTCATAATGAAACCGATTATCCGCCATCTTTTAGTTACATAAGCTACTTTTTTCTTCCGCTCTATTGCCTTAAAAATTTGCCAAGCAGTTTTCTTTGCAGATTGTATCCAAAACTGATAACTGCCTACAGCCATAGCGGTATCGACATAACCCGGGCGGATTTCGGTGATAGTAATTGGCAACTTTGAATGAAAAGCCTTATTTCGTAAACCTTCTAAATAGTTTATCTGATATGCTTTACTTGCGTTATAAGCCGGGGTATCTCTCCACCCTTTTATGCCTCCGAGAGAGCTTATCCCCACCAAATGTCCAAATTTCTGATTTTCAAAATAAGTAAAAGCCCAATCGGCCAAAAAAGTGAAGCCCAATACATTAACATCGATAGTTTCTTTCTCGGGGACAAAATCAAGTTCCTTGTTAATTTTCACAACCCCCGCACCTATAACAAGTAGATCTAAACCTCCCAGATCAGCAACAAGCTCTTCGACATTCTGAGCAATATGATCAACGTCAGCAATATCGAAAGATTTTACAACAAACGAACCTGGTTTTTCATTAGCTAACTCGTTCAACAATGATAACCGCCGGCCTGTGATGCCTACGATATAATTGTTTGCTGCCAGAATTTTTGCCAGCTCATACCCCATTCCGGATGTAGCTCCAACAACAATCGCTTTTTTCACTTTGTTTAAACTAACCTTTCTAGCTGAGCATCAACAATACCATATTTAATTGACTCTTCAGCCGACATCCAATAATCGCGGTTAAAATCCTTCATGATTTTTTCGAATGTCTGTCCGCAATTTGCAGCCAGTATTTCAGCTCCAAGTTTCTTGGTTTTAAGTATCTCATCCATTTGAATTTCAATATCGGAAGCGGGGCCACCTGCGCCACCACTAGGCTGATGAATCATTACACGAGCATTTGGTAGAATAAATCTCCGACCTTTTGCGCCTGCCGACAAAAGAATTGAACCCATTGAAGCAGCAAGTCCTGTACAAATTGTTGACACCGGACTTGAAATACTTTTAATAGTATCGTAAATGGCGAACCCCGATGTTACATAACCGCCAGGACTATTGATGAGCATTTGAATCTCTTTTCCTGGGTCAGTCATTTCAAGGTATAAAAGCCTTTCTATTACATGTTTTGCCGAATTATCGTCAATTTCACCCCAAAGAAAAAGCTTTCTTCCACTCAAGATTTTTGAATCGATAATATCCTGAAGTTTTACATTGTTGTCCATCTCGTTCTGTTTTTTGTGTTTTCTATTTTGTAGCTATCTATTGAACTGTTTTTCATATTGTACCCAACATGAAAAACTTTATGGCAAAATACATAATTTCTTTGGAGTTGTATCAACTTTTGTATTGTAACCTATTTTAATTAACAGAGGCCGGCAATTAAAACAACTGCCAGCCTCTATTAATTTATT
>CAZRXT010000082.1:0-8993 GCA_964604035.1 uncultured Prolixibacteraceae bacterium
TAATTTTGCGGCCCAAGATCAAACATTCATTGCGTGTTCGCCATCGGTTGCTGAGAATTTAATCCATAATTACAATATTCCCGCCGCGAAGGTTCCGGTGGTTAATTCGTTTATAAAAGTTGTGGGCAACGATGCAATAAGCGAGAACCGCTCCGACGTACGCAAGTCCTTACGATTGGATCAGGATTCGTTTATTGTTTGGGGATGTGGAACGATTTATCCACGCAAGGGAACCGACTATTTTATTGAAACAGCAATTGCTTTAAGACAGCTTGGAGTCGAAAACTTTCATTTCTATTGGATTGGGAAAAACTATTGGGATAACGGTAAAATGGATAAAACCACACCCGAATGGCTCTATTTTTTAGATCAGATAGAAAAGAACAATTTGCAGGATAGGATAACTTTCTTAGGCGAGCAACTTAATGCTCCTGGCTTCTTTAGTGCAGGCGACCTGTTTTATTTGCCATCGAGAGAAGATCCATTCCCATTGGTTTGCCTTGAAGCTGCTCAGTTTGCCTTGCCGGTCATCTGTTTTGACGGGGCAGGGGGAATGCCTGAATTTGTATCAACCGATGCCGGTGTTGTAATCCCGATGGGTGATACCGAGAGTGCGGCTAATGCTATAGCTCAGTTAATGAACGACAGAGAAAAGCTTAACAGTCTTGGAGAAAAGGCACGACAGAAAGTGCTTGATAACTTCTCGTTGGAAACCGGTACCCGGAAAATTCTTGAAATATGTAATTCGATATGTAATTTTCAACCAACAGTATCGGTAATCGTTCCAAATTATAACTATGCCCACTATCTTGACAAAAGAATTGACTCCATATTGAGCCAGACTTTCCGCGACTTTGAAGTCATTATTCTCGATGACTGCTCAACCGACAATAGTTTGGAGATAATTGAAAAATACGCCAAAATTGAGAATGTACGGGTTGTCAGGAATTTGCAGAACAGTGGTAATGTATTTTCTCAATGGGAATTAGGGATACAACAGGCAAAAGGTGAATTAATTTGGATTGCAGAAGCCGATGACTTTTGTTCCCCAGATTTTCTTAACAATATATTGCCCTTTTTTAACGACAGTGATGTGGCATTAACATACTGTGATTCATATCAGGTTGATGAAACCGGTGAAGTTATTGGCAATTATCGGCAATACTATGATGCGCTTGATCTGTTTCACTGGAAATCGGATTATATAACAACCGGCAACCAGGAGATCAATTACGGGCTTGGTGCAAAAAACACCATCCCCAATGCAAGTGCTGTTGTTTTTCGACGATCGGATTACAACGAACAATTTCTGAAGCTATCAAGCAATTTCAGGCTCTCAGGCGATTGGATGTTTTACATTCAATTAATTAAGGATAAAAAAATAGGTTATTGCTCTAGCCGCTTAAATTACCATCGAAAACATTCACAAACAGTTACAAGCCAATCGCATAATCGCGATAACAGGCAAAAAATTATCGATGAAGCGTTGGAGATTCACCGGTATGTTATCGACCATTCTATGCTTAGCAGGAATTATCTCTCGTGTTGGAACAGTTATATTAAATCCCAAATCGTTAGTCTTTTTCCTAATGTTGTTAATTTCAATAATATTTATCCATTAGATGAAATAGAAAATCTTATTTCGGTTAAGCTTGGTTCGGCTAAGAAGCTTGATGACATCATATTGGTGTCGAACTCGTTAAATATGACAGGGGCACCTTTGAACTTGTATCATATTGCAAAGATTTTGCATGAACAATACCATCTGCATTGTATTACTTTTGCTTATGAAGATGGCGAGTTAAATAAAAGATTCAAAGCGTTTGGAGATGTTTACATTGTTGAAAACAATCGGATTAAAGGGAAACATAAGTTGGTTTCGGCTTTTCTTTCAAAGCTAAAGAATAAGCCACAACTTGCCTTTGTAAATACAATAGATGCCTGCCAACTTATTCCCGATCTGAAAAAGTGTGGCATTGGGGTATTAACAGCCATACACGATTATACCTATTCGTATCCATTTTCATATCTCGACATGGTTTATACTCAATCGGATCACATTATTTATTCGGTTGATTTTATGCTCCAAAAAAACAAGATTGATTATCCTGATATCGATATGAGTAAAGTGTCAATAATCCCGCAAGGGCTTTACCAAACCGATTTGTTGAAGGTTAATAAAAAGGAACTTGGAGAGCAGACACGCAAGAAATTAAATATCCCATCGGATGCATTTGTAGTGTTCGGCTGTGGAAGTATTAAACCAATAAAAGGAGTCGATGTTTTTGTTAACACTGCAATTGAAGTAATTTCAGCGGCTCCAATTGGTAAAGAAATTCATTTTGTTTGGCTTGGAGGTTATTTAAGAAGCAATTCAAGCGATATGTACACAAGATTCTTGCATCGCGACATCGTAAATACAAACACCCAGAACTATATTCATTTTATAGAAAAGGATTCTGCTGTAGAAAAATATTTTTCAATTGCCGACCTTTTTCTCTTGTCGTCGCGCGAAGATCCATTCCCTAGTGTTGTAATCGAATCGATGACCTTGGGCATTCCGGTAATCGCAATTGAGGGTTCAACTGGCTCGGCCGAATTAATAAAGGCTAGCGGCAACTTTTTAGTCGATTATTCTAATCGGGCTTCTTTGTCACCGAAAATAATTGAACTAATTGAAAACCCTCATTTGTTGCGGGAAGCATCAGAAAATGGAAGGCATATTATTCAAGAAAACTATCAATTTTCAGAATACGTAAAATCAATAACTCATATAATAAATGATAAATTTAATCTCCAGATATAAACCCAAAGATAAAACAGTTTCTGCTCCCGTTGTTATTTTGTCGGCAGGACGTTCAGGTTCAACACTTTTACAACGAATTGTTAATACTTCGCCCAATTTAGTTATTTGGGGCGAACATGGTGGAATGCTGAGTGGTGTTGCCAATTCATATCAGAATCTCATTTATGGCAAACAACTAAATGACTTTCATTATAATAGGAAAGATAAAGTTACAAAATCCTTAATCACGGGATCATATAGTAAGTATAATATATCGATTAATTGGATGAACTCTTTTGATAAGGAGAATAGTAAAGATTTATTTCGAAATTTCATATTTTCAACTCTTAACCAAAAAGTAAAACTTACATCAACTCAAAAATGTGGCTTTAAAGAAATTCTTTATTCAAACAACGACAATGTTGTGAATATGCTTGTCGATTTGTTTCCCGACACTAAATTTCTCTTCTCAATTAGAAATCCTTTGGATGCAGTGTTGAGTATGATGTTTGCTTTTTCTTCGGAAGATGTTAGGAATAACGCCATTGAAATGGATGATTTTTCGGCATTGAGAAAAGACATTCATAACTTTGCATTGAGATTGAAAAGATCGTTGGGAAGTTTTAACGAGTGGACTGAGAATCCTCAAATCAACTCTATGGTGATCAAATATGAGGATTTAATCTCTCAGCAAGAAAAAATAATACCCGATATTTTTAATTTTTTAGGAACAAAAATCCCGGTAAATGCCTACGAACCACTTGCCATAAAACTTGAAAGCACGAAAAATTATCCTTATTACGAAGAAATAAAAAAACTTGTATTAGAAGAAACTCCTGAAATAAGAAAGATACTGGGCAGCTTAAACGACAAGCTGTATTACGACTTTTAATTGGGGAATACAACTTAATTATTCTGGAATGCGATATCCATTTTACAATGAAGAGCTTAACAGGTTAATTGATCTGGCAAAAAAAACATATAAGATACATGGTATTCATTTCCTAATAAAGGAAATCAGAAGATATGTATTGCATGGGCCTTTAATTGAACCAATAGTCAATGAAGGCTCAGTCGATCGCTTCAAAAATCAAACTGATTTCGAAAAGGTATTAAACAATTATTCGCTGTTGCCAAAAATTTCAATAATCACTTATGTTGGGGAAAATGAAATTTGTAACCTACAACATTTGATCGAATCGCTTATAAGTCAATTTTATAGAAAATGGGAATTTCTTCTTTGTCTGGATAACTCCTTGTCGGACAATGACAAAGAGTTTGTTGAAAATTTGCAAAAAAGTGAATCCCGAATTAAAATCACCTATAAGCATCCTGAAAAAGATGTTGTACTCTCAATTAATGAGTTAATTGGTTTGTCCAATGGGTATTATATTGGCATTATGAATTGTTGCGGCCAACTTACAGCAGACTCCTTGGCCGAATTTGTTCTAGCAATAAATAGAGATGGATATGTTGATTTTTTATATTGCGACGATGATGAGATAGATCGCAAGGGGAAGTATATAAACCCTCATTTCAAACCCGATTTCAACAAAACGCTATTACTATCATTTAATTACATAAACAATTTAGCCCTCGTAAAGCGAGATATTGGCGATGAACTTAACTGGCTAAGACCAAGTTCAGGCGATGCCTTTTTATATGACCTTTTCATTCGAATTTCTGGAAAAACAAATAGGATAGTGCACGTACCTAAAATTTTATTTCACTGCCGAAAATCGTGTGCTGCAAATATAGCGTTGCTTGAGAATAATGTGCTTGAGAATTTTGTCTTAGAAAACAACGGTGGGGCAGAAGTTCAAAAAGGAATTGTGCCGAAAACTTACCGCATTAAATATCAGATTAAAACAGAACATAAAGTTAACATTATTATCCCGTTTAAAGACGAAATAGAACTCTTAAAACCATGTTTAGAAAGCCTTTTTGATAAAACTAAGTACCCAAATATTGAGGTAATTCTCGTATCGAATAACTCACAAAAAGATGCAACATTTCAATTCGTAAATCAAATAGTAGTATCTGATAAAAGAATTAGGCTACTTGAATATAATCACCCCTTCAATTATTCAGCCATTAACAATTGGGCAGTTCAGCAATCGGATGGTGCTTATGTCTTATTGTTGAATAACGACACAAAAGTGATATCAGATGGATGGCTCGAAGCTATGCTTGAGTACATTCAGCAAGACGATGTTGGTGTTGTTGGTGCAAAAATGTTATATGACGACAACACTATTCAACATGCGGGCATAGTGATTGGAATTAATGGCGTTTCGGGTCATGCGCATCGGTTTCTTCGCGATTCAGATGCCGGATATTTTAACCGGGCGTCTGTTCCTCAAGAGCTATCGGCAGTTACCGGGGCTTGCCTGTTAACAAAACGAGAACTTTGGGATCGTGTTGGGGGAATGGATGAAGAGCATTTCGGTATAGCGTTTAATGATATTGACTACTGCTTAAAGATAAGGGAATTAGGGCTTAAGGTAATTTACACTCCTTACGCCAAATTGTACCATTACGAGTCGAAGTCGCGTGGACCAGAGGATACTCCGGAGAAGCAGAAAAGATATATTTCAGAATGTAATAAGATGATTGAACGATGGGGGACAAATCGTTTTGCCGATCCTTTTTATAATGTGAACCTTACCCTCTCGTCCGAAAATTTTGGGATAAGGAAGAGATAGGTTTTAGACCCCCCAGCCCCGTTCGGCTGAGCTCACGTCGAAGCCTAAAGGGGGGGCAAAGGAAAAAGCGACATTGTTCCGAAGGAGAAAGTTAAGGCCAACGGCCTGCAAGCATTAGCACAGGGCATCGCCCTGTGAAGAAAGAACCCACCCCTAACCCCTCCGAGGAGGGGACGCACCAGCCCCAACGTGGGCGCAAGCAATAGTAAAGCATGATCTTAGACATTAGAATTTAGATTTGCTTCGGAGGTGGCAATGAATTGCTTACACCTTTAGGGAAAGAATCAACTAATGTTTCCTAATGTTCCTATTTTGGTTGTTTTACCTTTTAGTAGTGTTTCAGAACCTCGTCGGGCTTTCCAATCATCACAACTTTCCCCCTGTCGAGCAGCATTACACGGTCGCAATATTGCCTTATCGTTTCCATACTATGGCTAACAATCACAATGGTTTTATCGGTTAAAAATCGGTCAGAAAACAGTTTGTCGGCTTTTACCTTGAAATTATTGTCGCCTACGCCGCCAAAGAATTCGTCCATAAGGAATACGTCGGCTTTGGCATTTACTGCAATCGAAAACATGAGTTTGCTTTTCATGCCGCTTGAATAATATTTGGCCGGAGTATCGGCAAACTCTTCCAGCTCGGCAAAAGAGATAATTTCGTCGAATTTCTCGGCAATCTCTTTTTTTGTCATCCCCAAAACAGAGCAGCTTAGGTAGATGTTTTGCCGCGCTGTAAGTTCCGGATCGAAGCCCATGCCTAAAGCCAGTCGCATACATATCCCTTTGGAGTTTACCTTGCCCCCTTTGTCGGGATAAAGTGCCTGGTTCATTATCTGAACCAGTGTTGATTTTCCACTTCCGTTTTTGCCAATAATGCCAAACATTTCGCCTTTCCTGATTTCAACGTTAACGTTGTCGAGGGCTTTTAGCTTTCGGGCACTTTCACCTTTGAAAAAAGTAATAAGCCTGTCGCGTATGGTAAGGTTACGAGAGTATAAGGTAAAGGTCTTTGAAATATTTTTCAGTTCAATAACTATTTCTGGTTCCATAGTGAGAGTGTTTGAGGCCTATAAAAATTCGAGTGCTTTTTTCGAACTGTTCTGCATAAAAAAGTAACCTGATATTGCTACAATAGCTGAAACTATCAAAGCAATATACAGATGCTCAAGATCGGGTACTGAATTCTCGAGCAATATCTGGCGTATATTTATTATATAAGTAGTAAGTGGGTTATATAACATGAAAGGATACTTCTGGCACACAATTTTGTAGTCCCAAATAATTGGCACAGCCCAGAACCCGGCCATTAATACGATAGACCATAGATGGTCGAGGTCGCGGAAAAAGATAAAAAGGGTTGCAAGGATAAATGTAATTCCAATACTGAATAGCAACAAACCAAGTAGCACCGGGATCAAATACAATAGGTTCCAAGAATAAACCGGGTCGAAAAACAGAAGCGAGAAGGCTATGAATATGGCAAAATTCACCAGAAAGCCCCGGAACTTGCTTATAAGCAGTGATATGAAAAAATCAATTTTGTTAATTTTTATATTCTGCAAAATGAATCGCTTGCTTAAGAATAGCCTAATTGATGCGCTTGAGGTTTCGGAAAAGAACTGCCATGTAATAATACCAGTAAAGAGGTAAAGAATGAAATTGGGTTGACTACCTGTTCCCATTAGGTAAGTAAATGCAAAATAGTAGACCAAAATTTGGAAAAATGGATTTATAAATGCCCAAAGAACACCTAGCTTGGAACCATAATATCTTATGTGAAAGTCGGTTTGGGCAATTAGTAATATTCGTTCTATTCGGTTTACCGTTTTCGAAGGTAATCGGTATAGTAATTTGTTCATCTTAGTTTTGTTATAAAAGCTATAAAAATATAAAAATCATCAACCGCAAAACAGTAAATTTATATTATTGTAATCAAGAACTGAATTTCAACGTGATAATAAAGCTTTAACTACAGCATTATGACTGTCTCTGTGCTTTATTCTGCTTAGCTTTTTTTCTCTTCTATCCGTTTTCGCTCTTCATCTACTTCTTTCTCGTCGTAAATTTCAAGTATCGGTTTGTCAAAAGCTTTGCTCTCAAGGCGTTTGTCGAGTGTTAGTAGTAGCGATGGTAGTACCAGTGTATTGAAAAACATGGCAATAAACAGCGTTACCGAGATTAATATTCCTAATGCTTGAGTTGCACCAAAGCCCGAGAAAATAAATACGCTGAAGCCCAGAACAAGAACAATGCTGGTGTATATCATGCTGAAACCGGCTTCGTGCAGAGCATTAATTGTTGAGATTTTTATCGCGCCATTGTTATGCTTCAGTTCATGCCGGTACCTCGACAAGTATTGTATTGCATTGTCGATCGAAATTCCTAAACCGACACTAAAAACAATGAGTGTAGATGGTTTAAGCGGTACGCCCGTAAAGCCCATAATTGCAGCTGTAATCAGCAGTGGAATAATGTTCGGGATCATCGAAACAAGTATCATTTTGAACGATGAAAACAGCAATGCCATTAATAACGAGATAAGTATTATTGCAATGATCACACTTTCGAAAAGGTGTCGCAGTAGGAAGTTTGTACCTTTTGCATTCACTACACTGTTGCCTGTAACGTGTACTTCATATTTCGAGGGATCAAAAATGCTATCGATCTGAGGTTGTAATTTCACTAGCAGCGAGTCCATTTGCTTTGTGCCAACATCGGTCATTTGATAGCTTATCCTGGTTATTTGCCTTGTACTGTCGAGGTATGAGCTAAGTATGTTGCTGCCACCAATATTGGCTTCTTTTGGAAGGTAATCCATTATGAATTTACTCTCCATAGCACTAGGAACTGAATAGTACGATGAGTCGCCTCCATAATATGCCTGGCGTGCAAACTTGAACAGCTCGGCCAACGAAAGTGGCTTCGAAAATTCAGGATGAGAACCAATTACCTCTTGCAGCTCATTAATTCTTTTTATTGTACCGGTAGAGAGTGCCCCGTTTTTCTTCTTCGAATCGACCGAAATTTCGAAAGGCATTACTCCTCCAAAATTGTTTTCAAAAAAAGTGAGGTCTTTCTTTATTGGGTCACTGTCTTTAAAGTCGTCGACAACCTTGCCTGATGTCTTTATTTTGCTGATTCCCAGAAGGCCGATAACCAGCAGGATAACTGATGTAAGGTATATAGCTTTTCGTTTGTTGGTAATCAGGTATATGATTTTATTGATAATTGCTTTAAAGAAATTGTTTTCGAGGTGTTTGGTGTTTTTAGGCGCAGGAGGTGCCATATAACTCAATAGGATAGGGAGAAGTATGATGCACAATACATAAAGCAACATGATGTTGATTGATGTAACAATTCCAAACTCTTTTAACATCTTGTTTGGTACAACAATAAATGCAGCAAATCCTAATGCTGTAGCAAAGTTGGTCATTAGCGATGCAAACCCAATTCGCTGAATTGCATTTGAAAGCGCGTTCACTTTATTGCCGTGCGAGATGT